>CAZGGB010000103.1:0-10285 GCA_964525115.1 uncultured Sangeribacter sp.
CTCCGAAGAAAACGGAGATCCACATCTTTAAGGATATTTTCTTTTTCATATTTTCCCCTCTCTTTTTTAGTAGCTCGCAAAAATTAATGATATGATAAATGCGAGATAATCTTGAGGCAGGTTGGCTGCGGAGTGAAGGAGCTTAGCGAGCTAAGCGACTGAACGACAATTCCAAGATGGCCAAGATTAGACGCGGTTATCAGATCAAGATCTTTCAAGCTGCTTGGTTTTCATATATCGTTTAATTTTTGTGAGCTACTTATTAATAATTACTGAATTATTTCTTGATGATTATTGATCAACCGGTCTCCACCCCCTTCTAAATCAAGGCATGGAAGTCCCATTTCATATTCCGCATATTCTGGAAACCATCTGTCAAGCTTCTCGTCTGCTCTCATCTCCATATTAGGAGTTATATACTTTGACATCTTCTGAACAAGGATAGCGAGAGAAGCCACCTCGTCAAGCCAGCCTATAATAGGCAGACGCTTGGAATCAAGAATATCTATTGGAAGAATAAGATATGCGAGTGATCCGAAAATTGCCCACTTGTCAGCACGTGGAGTATCCTTACTCCGCATTACATACCACATGAGAAGAACTGGACGGGTTGAAGCACGACCAGCCTTACGGCTCCAGTTGCAGATACTATCCCAAAGAGCATTGTAGTCAAGTTTGAATATTGCCATTGTTTTATGTTTTAAAGTTAGTATATGAATAGAGATGATTGTTTATCCTGGATTCTATCATTTTATTCTTTTAATCAAGCCCATTATATTCCTCTTCATAAATTCGGATAAGAATCGCACTGTAATTGTCGTGAGGTTTATCAGAGGCTAAATGCTCTATGTCCGACAAGGAATATACAGCAGTTTCGCTGTTGGTTAGAATATTTTTGAGATCACTCCATTTCCCATTGCCATACACACCATCTGAGCATATGAGAATCATGTCGCCAACTTGAATATCCATTTCTTCTATATCCGGTATGTAGTGATTTCTCTCAGTAAAAAAAGCCCGTGTAATAATAGGCCATCCCTCGGGAGTCAATGCCACATGATCTACCGATTGATATATGATTTTACGTTCACGGATGACATATATCCGACTATCGCCGCAATGAGCCAATATTGCTTTATTCCCCTCAATTGCAACCATTGCCATAGTCGTTCCCATTTCTCCCCGAGACCGATTATTAAAGGCAACCATTGTCTCATCGCATGCATCTAAGACTTTCTTCTCCGAATCCTTTCGCTTAGGATTCTTCATCCAATAATCACAGATATGTTCGGCAACCAACTTACTTGCCACCTCTCCACAGTCATGTCCACCCATCCCGTCGCAAAGTACGAATAAGGATCTATCTTGTTCATGCATTTGCCTGACGGCGATGTAATCCTCATTATTCTTGCGAGGACCACACTCACTGAAACTCCCATAATATACTTTCATAATATCTACTTAGCTAGTTCTACTTTTACTTATTTAATTTTTTTTGCTCCCCCGCGTAAGACTTATCGTGCTTGCGAAAGTTCTGACTGACATCGGTCACATAGCTTCTCCTTGATGTCAAACCTCGGACTCTTCCCTTTAGCATCTCGCATGATACATTGCTCGTCATCACTTTTGCAATGTCCCAGACTGAAAAATCCGTGCGTAAACTCATGAGCCATTAGTTTCCATAAATCCGACTTATTCTTTAGCCGGTAAGTTGATGTAATGCACGCTCTCTTTCTGTGGCCTAAGGATGAGATTCCAAGAATTCCATAATCATCAGCTCCATGGATAGTTGTCGAGATATCCTTGTCTGTTATCCCTATCGTAAATTCTCTCTTCGGAGTGTTATCATGCAAAAAATTCATAAGCTTTGTCGCTCTATATCGAGTCCTGACATAGTTCAATGCACTGTCGGGAGAGTTTTTGTGGGGCAAAATATTTAATTTCAGATGTTTAAAATCCAATGGCTTCAAGTATAGTTCCATAAACTTCTCAACATCCTTCTCCACATTTTTCACTCCATCCAATGGCTGGATATTGATCCTGACCGTATCATCCACACCAACCAATTCTCCATTAATCGGTTTCACCATAGCTTTTCCTTCCTTCTCAGATGATAAAGGTATCACATACCAAGCCAATAATGCCATCAATAGAATCCCAACACCCCAATTCCTCTTTTTCATACATCTACATCTTCTTCAATCATATTAGAATACTAATAATATTCATTCACAGTCAACTCTTCATACATGTCGGTGTCCTCTATGATCTTCAAAAACTCTTGCTTCTTTCCAAAAAATTCTCAAATTTTATGAGATGGACTCTTATGCCTCTCCCGAGAATAGGGGGATTAGTCCTAGATTTTGTTCGGAAATCCCGTAAATTTCAAAGTATAGTTCTTCCCCTGTAGCGGGAGTGAATAGTAATGCACTTTCCTTGAATTCATCGAAATCAAAACGTATAAAGGTACGACGCATTAATTCTGATCGTTCCATACCGACATATTTAAGATTCCGACCAAGTTTATCTTGCGCAGCTTGATAGCTGAAAGAAAATTGATGGTAGCCTTTCATGGATTCTGGATTGGTCCAGTCCACTTCGTGGGCGATGATAATACCTTTCAAATATTCGCCATTGTCGCTTATCCTGCTTACAAGCCAAGCGAGATACAATCCAAATGGACCGTCATGTCCTAGGCATGTGACTCCATGCTCATGTTTTTCAAGCCTTGAAAGCATTTGTTTATACTTGTCCGGATCGACTCCTCCGTTAGTATATTTAAATTTGAACGAATCTAAAAAGCTCATGGTATTCTTTTTTTACTTGATTATATATTCATTTTATCGATCTGTCCGGCAAGTGCGGTCAGACATATCTCGTTTCTTTTTTTTATCAATTCTTCTGTAATCCCATATATTAACAGAATTTTCAACTGTGATTTGCATTCTATTTCCCATTCCCTCAGTTCTCCTATACACATCAGGAGTTATATACTTTGCCATCTTCGTCTCCAGTTGCAAATACTGTCCCATAGAGCATTGTAATAAAGTTTAATAATTCCCATAGTTTTATGTTTATAATAGTTTACGTGAATATAGATGCTCTATTACCCTTATTTCTATCTCAATTTGAATATTTTTATTACAATTTCAGATAAATTTTACATGTCGCTTATGTTAGAATAATATATTGATCAGTCTCTGTTGATATCAATTACACTTAATATGTTTGAACGATCTAATCGATAAATATCGATACTATTGACCCTGCAGTTATTTTATCTTTAATGTGTTCAGGTAAATTATATAAATATAGTCCACAATATTCACCATATGTTCTTGTCTCAAAGAATTGCTTGAGGAATTCAATGTTGTCTACATAAGTTATATAAGATAACTTGTCATTTGTAATGATAATCTTGTCATCGATTTTTATTGTGCCTTGAGAAATTCGTCCTGTAATGGCAAAAATATTATTTACATCGATAGCTCCATCAATTATCATTTTAAAGGGTAAGGAAGCATATTCTTCCATAGTATATTCCTGAGTAGATACTACGCTTTTCCAAGGAATGGTTACGTTTATGGGTAGCCCTGTAAATGTAATTTGGGCATAATCATTTTCTCCTATTTCAAGTACATATCCATTTGAAGTTTTAATAGACAAAACTTCAACTTCAATAAGGCCTTTTTCTGTAAATATTTTACATCGTTCTCCAACTTTGGCTTTACCTCTGACTATCCAAACATTCAATTCATGTGTAGATTCAATTGTATGAAATTGACGATTAACTATTCCTACGAAATCGCCACAATCACTATGTATAAAGAATTTCATATTCATACTTTTGAAGTTGTTTTGACTTATTTCGATAAGTTAAATCTGCTATAAAAAATATAAAATACGGCGCATTCCGCAAAGTACGTACTATATTATAGTTACCACACTTTAATATACCGTACCCATGCCAGAATACGCCGTACTCGACAAAGATACAATAAAAATTTGGATTATGCCCTATCTTTCGGTTGCAAAAAGAGGGTTCACCTCGAAATATGACCTTATGGAGATCGTCAATGCCATCCTCTACAAGCTCAAGAGCGGATGCCAGTGGCGCTTTCTCCCGCTGGGTTATCTTTTCATTGGGGATCCGCCATCGTGGAACACCGTGTTCCAACACTACAGGAAATGGAGTAAAAAGGATGAGTGGAGGAAGGCATATGCCAACGTACTGAGCAGGAATAAGGAGGTCATTGACCTGTCCCTTCTCCATATCGACGGCTCCCACACTCTAGCATTGAGGAGCGGTGAATGTATTGAATACCAAGAACGTAAGAAACGCAAGACCACCAATGCGCTTTTCTTTACGGACAATCAGGGTCTCCCTCTGGCGATGTCCGAGCCCCAGGCCGGCAACCATGCGAACCTCTATGAGATAAAGGACAGGGTGGACGAGATCGCCGAGCAGCTTATGGAAGCCGACATACCCGTTGATGGACTTTTCTGTGACCTTGACGCGGGATTTGACGGGGATGACCTCAGGATCGCTCTTGACTCTCATGGAATCATCTCCAACGTATGCCCCAACAGGAGGAACGGAGGTCAGGTTAAGGAGGAAAGGCTCTTCGACGAGGAAATGTATAAAGAAAGATGGAAGATCGAGAGGACAAATGCATGGATCGATGGATTCAAGAACGTGCTTGTCCGATTCGATACAACCGTATCCAGTTGGGAGGGTTGGAACTTCCTCGCCTTTATCGTTATTTTCCTTAAAAAAAATCACAAATCAAATTAGTCTAAACAACTTCAATTACTCAAGCAAATCGCTTCTCTCAAATTGATCGTTAATAATTGTTGACACCTTTACTCCTTTGCATATTTTTCTTTTATCCCGACTTTCCTATTCCTCTTCATAAATTCGGATAAGAATCGCACTGTAATTGTCGTGAGGTTTATCAGAGGCTAAATGCTCTATGTCCGACAAGGGATATACAGCCGTTTCGCTGTTGGTTAGAATATTTTTTAGATCACTCCATTTCCCATTGCCATACACACTTGTTCATGCATTTGCCTGACGGCAATGTAATCCTCATTATTCTTGCGAGGACCACACTCACTGAAACTCCCATGGTATATTTTCATAAAATTTCTTTAAGTTTCTTCAATCCTACTGATGCTTTCTCTTGCAGATGTAGATATTGATGCCCGCAACCTTCAGGCAAAGACACCTCTCCGGGATCAATCACTATCAAACGACAATTGGCACTTATCTTTCTGATAAGATCCGCAGCTGGAAATACCAGCATTGTCGAACCAACCACCACAAAATAATCTGCCTCCTTTGTCGCTCTTACTGCCTTTTGCCATAGTTTTTTGTCGATATTCTCGTCAAAATAAATCACAAACGGACGGATTTGGGAATCATCAGAAGCTTTGTCACCGATATGAATATCTGGGTTGTCTGGGTCAATAGGGAGTGGTTTGTATGGATTTGCAGAAGATGTGTTTTTCAAGGCTTCGCCGTGCAAGTAAACTACATTGGTTGATCCGGCACGTGTATGGTAGTCGTCACCATTTTGTGTAATGACAGTCACATCGTGCTCCTTTTCAAGTTCTTCGATAATGCGATGACCCTCATTAGGCTCATGTTCCAAAATGGAACGTCTGAGTGGATTGAAGAAATCAAGCATAACCTGTCGTTTTTCATTGCAGTCCTTTCTTCGACCACAATACCAAGACCGTGCTGATGCAACTTTTTCAGCATCGATCTGATTCCATACTCCATCTTCTCCACGGAATGTTGGCAATCCACTTTCCCTGCTCATACCGGCTCCCGTAAAGAAAACTATCTTCTTTTTTATCACCATAGTTTTGTCAATTTTTGAGGTTTGCAAGAAGGATAATTTTTACTTCGTCTCCTAATTCCGTGTCTTCGGTTATCCCCCATACTACATCACAACTTTCTGGAAGATCTCTAATATACTTGTTCATATATTGTATTTCCTCTATAAGAAGTGGATTTTTCGACTCTGAGGATCGTACAATCGTAATTATTATTTCTGAAGCTCTTTTGATTATAAAGCTGGCGTTATCAGATCGCATTATACATTTTAAAGCATTTTTCACGCGATCCGCTCCTTCCGAATTTACAATAAAGGAATGCTTTTCACCATCATTCATCATGAATATGTCAAAATCCTGAAAATCAATTCCGACATGGCAAGACTTGACTTTTTCAAAAAAAGACTTGAGATCAAATGGTTCGTGATGTTGTACTATCATAGCTCTCCTTAATATTAATTATTCATCTTTAGAATTGCTCCCTCATAAATCTCAACTTTCTCATGCGAAAGTTGAATTTTCAATTTCCGAGATCAATTTCATTTCCTCCTCAATCTCCGGATATCTTTCAAGAAAACGTTTTTTCCCTAATATTACAGACTGAAGACCGATATTTAGCAGATCTTCCAAATCTTCCTCATTTTTATAGAAAAACTCAGAAGCTATTACGAGCTTGTTCTCACTGTTAAGATATAATTTGACCTGTAGCAGATTGCAAGTTAGTTCATTACATGTCTTGAGTGCTGCTAATACTTCCGCTTCATTGTCTGCTGTGAAAATACCTTCAAGATTAATGATGATAGCATCTGCATTCTCATTCTGAGAATGAGAAACCTGCACATAACTCATCTGATAGCGGAAAAGCACCCCACTCTCCCCTTCCACTACAACAGGAAATCTCCATTTCTCAAGTACTCGCTTTATTAGTTCTTTACCCGTTGTTTTCATCTCCATTGATTATTTTATGAAAATTTGCAGTCCCATATGCCAACACCGTTATCATATGCTCAATAAGTTTAGGCGTGACCTCATTCTCTCCTAAATAATGCACATAATTTAGCCACACTTTATTGCCAAACATAATGTATGTCTGCACATATTTCATTTTGCCCCCAAGCTTAGCTATTGCATCATACACATCATCCTTATTCTCATCAGTGAACTCAAAAATACCTGGAACTATTAAGTTGACACTTTCTTCATCTTCTTCCATAGGATAGAACATAGTAAGTCTTTCATATTCTATCTCATAACCCATTCCCTCCACTTCCTGAGGTATAAACCCCAGAGTGCTAAATGCATTCAATACATCGTTTTTTACCATATCATCAATTTTTATTTGTTTTTAGATTTGTTTACCGCAAAAGTCGCTTGCGACTTTTCTATCATTCAAATATACAGAGACATCATTCACCAGAAATCTATCTACTCAGACTGCAAATCCTACTTTTTTTCTTCCATCCTCCTTCTCTCTGTTTTCCATCTTTATCTTAAGATCAAGATATTCCTTGTTCTGAGTCTCACTCACGGAAGGATTGGTGTGCTTTATGACTTTGATCAGCCTTTCCTGAGATATGGGTATTGGATCACAAAGACTTTTGTCCAAAGTCTCCTCAAAGCATGCTCTTGCAGTCTCCTCCACAATAAATGTAATGTCGCTGCAGGTAAATTTCTCAGTGGCATCTGCAAGTAGGCCATAGTCGATTGGTTCTTCCATCGGTCGTCCTTCAAGTGCAAGCCTGAAAAGTTCTTTGCGAGCCTCTAAATCCGGAAGTGATACATAAATTGATCTGTCTATACGTCCTTTCCGCATGACAGCTGGATCTATTCTGTCAGGCCGGTTAGTGGTGCAAAGACAGAATATGCCTCGTTCTGCACAATTGTTAAGCTGCGTCAGCATCTCATTCACTTCGTTTGCCTGATTCTCATTCATTTCAGAATTTCGCTTAGGAACCAATGCGTCAAACTCGTCGAAGATAAGAATCATTGGCCCCTTCTTCTCAGCCTCAGCGAAAGTTTCTGCAATCTTCTGTTGTGCTCCGTGAATATATATTGAGCCTAAGTCAGATGGCCTGACGATTCTATACTTCAGTCCAGACTCTTGTGCGGCTTTTTCTGCAATAAAAGTCTTGCCACAGCCTTGAGGTCCATAAAGGAGAGTACAGTTACTTGGCTTGATACCATACGCTTTCGCAACATTAGGATTCTTCACAATCCTAATGAAGTCGCGCCTGAAAAGAGCCTTTAGATCAGCCATTCCAGCCACAGATTCCAGACCAAATTTATTCCTTGCTGTGTTGAGTTCTTTTTTTGATACAGCTTTAGATGTTGGCAACTTTTCTTCCTTCATTTTTGTTTTTATCTGTTTTTCTTCTGTTCTAAAAGAAGACTCTTCATGTTGTGCGTCGACTTCTTTATTGGAAACATCGCTTGTGGACGCATTTTCCGTTACAGAGTTATATTTCACATTGCCTCTTTCGAACCTTGAAAGGAATTCAAAAAACTTCTCCAAATCATTAAAGCGGTTTGAAGGAGAAATAGCTGTAGCGCGTCTCAGGATAAGATTCAGAGCTGGTGAAATACACTCTTCAGCTTTATTCCACTGCGCGGAATAATACTCCATCATTGTGACTTCATCCATATTTATCTCTCCAGAGCCGAAATCGATCGTATATTTACCGGTCTGTATCACTCTCGGATATCCTGCAAGCATGGCGAGCATAACCATCCCCAAAGAGTGAATGTCCGACTTCATATTGAAGATACCTTTCGAAGCTTCTGGAGCTCTAAATCTCTTGTCAAGACTCTTCAACTCTATTGGAGACTTTCCCAAGTACGATGTCCCTATAGTTGAGAATCCCACAAGACGAACATCTGCAATTTCATTTCCATCATATTTCACAATAATATTCTCCGTGCCGATACTATAATGACCTCCACCTTTGGTGAATCTTGATACTCTCTTGATAACCTCCCCGACTTGTTTTACGATGACTAGAGCATTTCCAAGATCAACCTTTCCATAATTCAGTATTAGAGAATGCAGACTTTGCCCCTCAACATACTCCTGAGCCATCCAGCCCAAATAATGCCCTTCATACACATCAATTCCACAGTCATGAATTTTTGCAATTCCATCAAGGTCTGTATTCTCTACAAAAAATCGAACTTCCTCAATAAAATCTTGTACCTTGTACCCATTCGTTTCTTTAGAAGAATACCTATCTGAAGCCATATCGAATACTGTCAAAATCGTATCCCTATAGCTCCCATCCTTAACAAGATAAACTTCCCTCTCGCCATTATGATTCTTGTTAAGCTTTTTGATTATAGTAAAGCCTGCAAACTTAGTAGCCTCACTCAATATCTGATTCCTATTCATACCTTCATTCTTTTTTTATCTTCAAACACTTGATAACCTCACAACCAAACCTCCATCCTCATCCGCAAGAGAATATTGAATCAATAGCGTTCAATCCTTATACGAGGGCTACCAACGAAAGCTCGGTCATTAAATACTGTGTATATTGGAGCTTTTACAGTCCTAAGATTTTCGCACTTTACAAAAGCATTCTCTTGGACTTCCACTAGATTAGGAGGTAGCACTATCGACTTTAGCGCTTTACAGTTTACGAATGCCTCGCATTCAATCCACTCAAGTTTAGAAGGAAACGACACTTCCCTAAGCTTAGTGCAACCATTGAAACAATCGGATGGAATTCTGATCATATTGTCAGATAATTTCACAGATTTGAGCCTTTTGCATCCGCCGAAGCATCCGCCACCTGATTCAGCTGATGAAACAGAGTCAGGAATAATTATGCTTTCTAATGACTCACAATTCTCAAAAGTACCATATCCTATGACCTTGCATCCATCTGGAATATCAATCTGTTTGAGCGACGTACAATCCTGAAAAGCCATAGCCTCAATCCGCTCTATATTTGGAGACAACTCCACATCTTCAAGTTTAGGGCAACAAGCAAAAGCCGTCTCCCTGATTATCTTTACAGATTGCGGAATTGTTACTTTTCTCAAATTACTGCATCCACATAGCAATCCTTCGCAAACCACAGTCAAACCTTCCGGCAATTCGATTTCCTGAAGATTCTCACAACAAAGGAATGCACAATCCGCAATATATGACACAGATTTAGGAATTTTCATTTCATATATTCCGCATCCATGAAACGCAGCCATCCCGATTCCTTGAAGACTTTGAGGCAACACCACCTCAGTAACACCCGAACAATAGTGGAAAGCCCTCTCCCCAATATCAGTGACACCCTCAGGCACCACAACTCGCCCCTCATACTCCATAGGACAATTTACAAACACATTCTCCTCAATAACAAAATCCCTTCTTCCCATCGACATCATTTCCTAAGGTAAGTAGATGTTGAAAATTAGTTTATATCATAATTTTTGTTGTCGTTTTTACGTT
>CAZGGB010000104.1:0-10015 GCA_964525115.1 uncultured Sangeribacter sp.
AATTTTTATCTGATTTCAAGGAATTCGCCATGAAGGGCAATGTGATTGATATGGCAGTCGGTGTTATCATCGGCGGAGCTTTCGGCAAGATCGTATCCTCACTTGTCAATGACATTATCATGCCGGTAGTCACTCTCTGCACTGGAGGAGACGGCTATAGAAACCTCAAATATGTGATCCGAGCAGGTCATGAAGCCACTGCCGATGGAGTGGCTGCTGTAGAAGAGGTAGCGATCAACTATGGCACGTTTATCATGAACATTGTAGATTTCTTCATCATAGCAATTTCTATCTTCGTTGCCCTACGCGTCATAATGAAGTTTAAGAAAAAAGAGGAAGAAGCACCAGCTGCTGCCCCTGAACCCACTGCAGAAGAGAAACTTCTCACTGAAATCCGCGATATCCTTAAAAGTCAGGAAAAATAAAAGCATTAGCTTTTCCGTTTAGGTATAGGATAGCTATTGTAGCTGATTTAGCTATGATAGCTATCTTAGCCATTATAGCTACTATTAAAGACAACAACATATGCAGAAGAAATTCAAAAGAACGCTTATCACGTCGGCTCTTCCTTATGCCAACGGTCCGGTACACATAGGGCATTTGGCAGGAGTATATGTTCCCGCCGACATTTATGCCCGCTATCTCCGCCTGAAGGGTGAGGAGGTGTTTTTTGTAGGTGGCAGCGACGAGCACGGAGTGCCCATCACCATCAAGGCAAAGAAAGAGGGTGTCACTCCCCAAGACATTGTAGATCGCTATCACAACATCATCAAGAACTCATTTGAAGGGCTCGGCATATCATTTGATGTGTACGGGCGCACTACTTCTGAAACTCATCGTAAGACAGCATCCGACTTTTTCCGCCGTCTTTATGATAAAGGAGAGTTTGTGGAAAAAAGTTCTATGCAGCTCTATGATGAGCAGGCAGGTCAATTCCTTGCCGATCGCTACGTGACAGGCACATGCCCTCATTGCGGCAATGAAAAAGCTTATGGCGACCAGTGCGAGAAATGTGGCACATCGCTGAATGCTACCGACCTCATCAATCCAAAATCAGCAATCACAGGTAACACTCCTGTGCTTAAGGAGACATTCCATTGGTTTTTGCCGCTTGATAAATGGGAGCCAAAACTGAGAGAGTGGATTCTTGAGCAGCATAAGGAGTGGAAGCCTAACGTATATGGCCAATGCAAGTCTTGGCTCGATCTCGGTCTGCAGCCGCGTGCTGTGAGCCGCGACCTTGACTGGGGTATCCCGGTGCCTGTGGAGGGTGCTGAAGGAAAGGTGCTCTATGTATGGTTTGATGCTCCTATCGGCTATATCTCAAATACAATCGAGGCTCTTGGCGACGATTGGGAGCGATGGTGGAAAGATCCGGAGACAAGGATGCTTCATTTCATTGGAAAAGACAATATTGTATTCCACTGTATAGTTTTTCCATCTATGCTGATGGCCGACGGAAGCTATAATCTTCCCGACAATGTGCCAGCCAATGAGTTCCTGAACCTGGAAGACGATAAGATTTCTACTTCGCAGAACTGGGCTGTTTGGCTTCATGAATATCTTGAGGACCTTCCTGGGAAACAGGACACTCTACGCTATGTGCTGACAGCAAATGCTCCTGAGACTAAAGACAATAATTTCACTTGGAAGGATTTTCAGGCGCGCAATAATAATGAACTTGTTGCGATTCTCGGCAACTTCATCAATCGTGCGGTGGTGCTTACTCATAAGTATTTTGATGGTGTAGTCCCTCCCGTTAAGACCCTTGAGACTATTGACACTCAGCTGATAGAAGAAATAGAAAAGCTGAAAGGAGAGATGACAGAAGCACTTGACACATTCCATTTCCGTGAAGCATTGCGTGTGGCAATGGATATGGCGCGTGCCGGCAATAAATATCTGCAGGAGACCGAACCATGGAAAGTGTCGAAAACAGATATCGAGCGTACGGGAACTATTCTAAATATCGCTCTTCAGACTTGTGCTAATCTTGCAATTGCTTTTGAGCCGTTCCTCCCATTCATGTCGGCAAAGCTTCTTAAGATGCTTGGTGGAGAAAAGATAAGCTGGGATATGCTCGGATGCTTTGATCTTGTACCGGTTGGGGCTCACATCGGTGAGCCGGAGTTGCTTTTCGAGAAGATAGAAGATTCAGTAGTGGAGGCACAGGTGCAGAAACTCAAGGATGCTAAGGAGAAAAACCGTCTTGCAGCTTGGAAGCCGGCTGAAGTGAAGCCTAACGTTGATTTCGAAACTTTTGAGAAGATAGATATCCGCGTAGGAAAAGTGTTGGAATGCTCTAAGGTGAAAAAATCAAAGAAACTTCTTCAGTTCCTCATCGACGACGGTATGGAAAAACGCACCATACTGAGCGGCATAGCTGAAAGTTATCCGGAACCATCAGAGCTCGTTGGAAAAGAAATATGCTTTATAGCCAACTTTGAGCCGCGCAAGATGATGGGTATAGAAAGCCAGGGAATGATTCTATCTGCAGTCAATCCTGATGGCAAATTGACCGTAATTTCCCCGTCAGCCGATGTCGTGCCGGGAGCAAGTGTGGGATAAATTTTATTTTCCATAAAATACGATATAATAAAATTTTAAGTGAATATTTTGAAGAGTGACTGCATGATTCGTGCAGTCACTCTGATTTTATTAAGATTTATTAAGAATTTTATTTTGGAGAGCCGAAATTATTCCTTTACCTTTGCAGTGTAATCAACGATCAAAGTTCAATTATCAATGATTAAGGATCAAATTTAATAAACTTTTAAACTAAAAAAATTCAAAATATATATAGATATGGCAAAAAAAGTAGTGAAGAAGCCTACGGGCGGACGTATCGCCGACATGGAAGAAAAGCGTAAGGCTCTTGATGTGGCAATGGCACATCTTGAGAAAGACTTTGGTAGCGGTACAATCATGCGTCTTGGAGATGACGCAGTCCAAGATGTAGAGGTGATTCCGACCGGTTCGATCGGACTTGACTATGCACTGGGCGTAGGAGGTCTGCCACGTGGCAGAATCACCGAGATATATGGACCTGAATCGTCAGGCAAGACCACCCTTGCTATTCATGTGATAGCAGAGGCTCAGAAAATGGGTGGCATATGCGCTATTGTGGATGCCGAGCATGCATTCGACCGCTTCTATGCAGAGAAACTTGGCGTAGACGTCAATAATCTTTGGATAGCGCAGCCTGACAATGGCGAGCAGGCACTCGACATAGCAGAGCAGCTTATCAACTCCGGGGCTATCGATGTTTTGGTAGTAGACTCTGTGGCAGCGCTTACGCCGAAAGCCGAGATTGAAGGAGAGATGGGTGATAAGAACGTAGGTCTGCATGCCCGCCTGATGAGCCAGGCGATGCGTAAGCTTACCGGTACTATCGCAAAGACGCGCACATGCTGCATCTTCATCAACCAGATCCGCGAGAAGATAGGCTTGATGTTTGGTAATCCTGAGACTACTACCGGTGGAAACGCTCTTAAGTTTTATAGCTCTGTTCGCCTTGAAATTCGTGCCAGCGGTTTCATAAAGGATGGAGAGCAGGCTGTAGGACGCACAGCGAAGGTCAAGGTAGTGAAAAACAAGGTGGCTCCTCCATTCATGAAGGCTGAGTTTGAGCTCATGTTTGGCGAAGGAATCTCACGTGTAGGTGAAATCGTGGATCTCGGAGTAGAACATGGCATCATTCAGAAGTCAGGTGCATGGTTCAGCTATAATGGCAATAAGCTGGGGCAAGGACGCGATGCAGTGAAGCGAGTATTGAAAGAGAATCAGGAGCTTGCCGATGAGATAGCTGACAAGATCACAGAGAAGATGAATGCAGACCGCGATTCACGCAAACCATCCGGCAATCCTTTCCTTCCGGGTCGTGAAAGCAAGGTGGTGTCGGCTGACGAAGATGATATGGATATGGCAGCAGAACCATCAGACAATGCTGAGGATCTCTTCGGTGATGACTTCGCCCTGTGACCTTCAAATAAGTCATAATGCATAATAAAAGGCATCGGAATTTTCCGATGCCTTTTATGTGCAATTTATATAAGCTTATTTAATGGCGATTTTGCTGGTCTTGTTGCCTTGGCGGCGGATAAAGATACCATTGGATGGATCTGCTATCCTCACACCCTGGAGGTTGTAATACTCAACGGGAGCATTTGCGTTGATCTCTACATTTGAGACGCTTGTTGATGTGTCATTGTAGCCGAATACAAGGGTCATATCAATTGATCCTGTGTCTCCTACATATCCTGATACGTTCAGGTAGACATAATATTGATCATAGCCCTCTGCGAGTTGCTCCTCAGTGCATTTATATACATAAGTATAGTCAGGATCTACGTATCCGGATAAGTAATCTACCGACATCTTCTCTCCATCTTCTCCTTCCACTTGGACAGTCATATATTTATTGTCGGGAGTGCGGAAGTATGGATAGGCTTCATATCCTTCGTCGACTTTAATGTTTCCAATAAAGTTAACCTTTGCCACATTCTTTGGGTTGAAGTTACTTACAGAGTAAGAAATAGAATAGTCAGTGCCGAAGATATTCTTCAAAGTATATGTACCGTCAGACATAAATTGAAGTTGTGCATCAAACGACTTCAAAGCTATTTCAGAATATTTTTCCTCATCATTATAATCAGGATAGTAGTAGGCTTCATCGAAATCAACAGTCACATCAATTGTCTTGATTACTTCAGCTTGAGTGTCATCGCCAGGATTTTCTTCTTCGTTGCCTCCTTCAAAAGGAATTTCATCGAAATACATAAAGATATAGTACCAGTCAAGAGACTTATCGTCTTTGTCCCAACCAGAAATACAAATGCGTGCCATATACTCTACTCCCTCTTGAGCTTTATCCAAGTGAGAGACATAAGTATATTTTTCGCCATAATAGATATATGGGAAATACATCTCAATTGATTCGTTGCTTTCAAGAGGATTTATGGTGCAAACCATATCATCTCCATTTGAATCAAGAAGATAGAAATAAGGATCATCTACATCAACGTTACCCTTAATTTCGATAGCAGTTTTTTTCCCAACTTCGACGTTTGAATCAAAAGTAAATTCAACAGGGCTTCCTGAGTTCAAAAAATCTGCTATTACATATAATCCTTTGTCGTTTCTTGTGAGTTCTGTCTTACAGCTTTTTGCCACCTCTTCACCTTTTGATGTGCACACCTGCAGTGTGACTGTTTCTGCGCTGGCTACAGCTGTGTAAGAAAGTAGTCATGTAATAGCTAAAGTAAAAATTTTCCTCATGTAGTAAAAGTTTAGTTGTGAATAATATTGTTAGAAACTCATAAATCTGGAAAAATTGTAAGAATTCAGACTAATGTTAATTAGTCTGGCATTTTTATAAGATTTTCAGACATGACAAAATTACAAAAATATTTTAATAAAACAAAAAAAATAATTAATTTTGTGTTTATTGTAAAAATAATGTTATGAGACATTTGAAAACTAATATCATAAGTACTGTTTTAGTGAGTGCATGCTTAATGACAATGCCAGCTTTTGCACGTCAGTTGACAATAAAAGAAGCTATCAGCAAGGTTCCGGATGGATTTTCAATAAGCAATACAAGATCGGGTCAAGATCTTTTGTACACTGAGAAAATTGAGGATTTGAAGGTGGCTTACATCGTATCTTTGCAAGATGCTGGATATATAGTGGTGAGCGCTGATGACCGTCTACCTGCCGTATTAGGATATGCAGATAAAGGAGAGTTTGACAGCGCATCAATTCCCCCTGCAATGAAATATTGGCTTAGTGAATATGGCCGACAGTTGGAATATGCAGAATCACATGGATTGAATACTCCGATTGCCAAGGAAATTGCAGAGAAAAAATCAATATATCCACTTTGTGAGGCAGAATGGAGCCAGTCGAGTCCATTCAATGACAATTGCCCTACAATAAATGGAAAGAAAGCTCCTGCCGGCTGCACTGCCACTGCTATGGCACAGGTGATGTATGCACATAAATGGCCTATAGTCGGGACCGGCGACAATACCTATATTTCAGGCACTTCAAGAGAAAAAATGTATTTTAATTTTGGTGCCACTACATTTGATTGGGAAAATATGCTTCCATCCTATTCCTTGCAGTACACTGCAAGCCAAGGTGAAGCTGTCGCCACTTTATTGGAGGCTTGTGGCAACGCTGCTCTTATGTCTTATGGAGCCTCTGCTTCGGGAGCATATCCTTACGATGCCATCTATGGAATGGTGAAATTTATGGGATACGACAAATCGGCTGTAATGGTTGAGAGAGATTACTACACGTCGGAATCATGGAATAATTTGGTTTATTCGGAACTTTCCGAAGGACGTCCTGTGATATATGGAGGTTATGATTCAAGCTACCAGAATGGCCATACTTTTATAGTAGATGGTTACAATGACGATGGATACTACCATCTTAATTGGGGTTGGGGCGGCTTGAGCAATGGATATTTCCTTTTGACAGCCCTTGATCCTTCCGAGCAGGGTATAGGTGGTTCAGGTAGCGGCTACAACTACCGTCAGGATGCCATAATCAATATTATGCCGGCAAAGGTTAATTCTGATTATAAGCTTGAAGTGATGTGGTATGGTCCGTTTGCCACTGTCAATTCTGCATACACATCTGTCGGGGAAGTAGACTTCATAGTAGGAAATGATGGTGAATACCAAGGCTTCACTTTGGAGACTACTAAGGCTACGATGGGAGTTAAATTGACTCCCAAAGAGGGGGGTGAGACAGTGTTTTACCCCGCAACGGAAGTTGAATTTTCGAGTCATTATGGTATATATGAAGCAGAGTCTTACAAAAAATTCACTATTCCGGTTTCAGATCTTCCTAAGGAGGGAAACTATATTGTGACGCCTGCTTATGAATATAATGGTCATATAGAAGATGTCATGATAAAGGTTGGAGAGACAAGATATCTTATAATGACATGCAGCACAAGAGGCGTAAAATTTGAGATCCCTGAGTCTGCGAGAACATTGACTGCCGACAATATTAAGGTTGTAAAAAAATTGTATTCAGGAAAGGCTTGTACTGTCAAGGCAGACATTCACAATTCAGGTGAAGAATATCTTGGTATGGTGAAAGCCGGTTTTGAAAATGCTGAAGGGCAGGTGCGCACATGGCTTGATGGAGTACCGGTCAATCTCACTGATGGAGAAACAGTCAGCGTGACCTTTACAGGAGTTCTGAACTCATATAATACTACACTTGCGCCCGGCAATTATACACTCAATATATTTGATGAAGCGGGTGAATCCATCTGCGCTCATCCTCTTAATGTGGAAGTATTGGAGGCTCCTTCAGGAAAGCCTGTATTTGATATATCCTTGGATATCAAGGATTGTGAAAATGGCGATGGTTCAAGTGTCAATCCATATTTAATTGGAGACGACATTGATATGGATATAAAGATTGATGTCACATCCGGACTCTTTGAAGATGTTGTAGCTCTATATGCTTACTATACTGACAACAGTGATTTGGAATTTTCAAGCAACAGTGTCTCATACAAGAGTTTCTTTGTTGCTCCCGGAGATAGTGAGACTACAACGTACCATCTTGGCACCTCAACATTTGAGCTTGGGCGCACGGCATATATCCGCGCCTACGGATGGAAGAGCGACTGGAGTGATACTTCTCTCGGATGGATAGGGCGACAAGTATATGTGAAGCGTACCTCAAGCGGAGTGGACAACATAGAAATCAACGATGATGCACCGGTAGAATACTACAACCTACAGGGATTAAAGGTCATTGAGCCATCCAACGGTATCTTTATCCGTCGACAAGGAGATAAGACAACAAAGGTAACTATAAGATAAGCCATTGAGGCCGTACGTTCCATATAAAAGACCCGGAATCCTTAGGAGATTCCGGGCCTTTTTATATGAACAGAGGGCACTCCGTGCCTGACATTTCGAGTAATTTATCTTGAGTATTTAGCTACAGTTTTGTAAAGATATTGCCATCCATCATACCATGCATTCCAGTCGGTAAATTCAAATGTACCGTCTTCATTGATCTTGCCGATTACAGGACTTGTCTCGCTTACGCTGCTTGCCAATGTATACCATGTATCGACAGTCATAGGATCGACAGTAAGAGTCATTGTTGCCATGTCAATCTTGACATTCATGGTCTCTTTCTTGAAATTCAAGGCAGGCATGGAGATAGTGGTATCATCCACTTTTTTAATCTCAATACTTTCGCTATAATTGAATTCTGCGAATTCCCAGTCATCTGTAATTGAGGTCAAGCCTGAAAGAGTGACGTTCCATGTTCCTACAAAATCATCCGCAGGAGAGCCGGCTACTTCCCCTTTCCAAGTGAAAAGATCAGTTACATAATCGTTGGCACTATCGCTCCATACATATACTTTCACGCTGCCTCCAGCCTTATTGCCTGAGAATAATGAATAGTTCCACCATGGATATAAATATACTATTGGAACATCAGTGCGTCCTGTAGGCACTGAGAACGTGTATGAAGAGCTGTCGTAGTCATAGTCGCCGGTAGGATAGAAAGTATCCTCAGGGTCAGAGTTGTCTACTTCAAACTCAAGGTTGTAGCCTTCTACGCCATACCATCCCTTGATGGCATAATTGTTTTCAGCATAGCACACGATTGTAGCAGTCCATGATTTGCCGAGGATTTCACTCCAGTAGGTTCCTTCAGCTTTCCAGAGGAATATCTCCTCGACGGTGAAATCAAGGGTTGCATATTCACCTTCCGGCTCGTAGCCACCTTTAGAAGATAAAGCCTTCACAGCAATTGTATATTTGCCGATCTCAAGGCTTGAGAAGCTCAGAGTGCGTGATGTCTCCGTGCCGGACTTTACTATAGCGCCGGCAGAATTGGTAAGAATGTAGGAGTATTCAGTGGCATTTGATACGCTTTTCCATGTCACAACATATTTGCCACCTTGCACATTGCATTCAAGCACAGGCGTGCCTAATGCCTTTAAAGCCGTTGTCGTTGCCTTAAGTTCAATAGGAGCAGAAGTGGTCTTATCACTTCCCATGGCTGCGTAAGACCACACTTTGAGCGTATATTCAGTAGCAGGCTTGAGATCACCTATAGTGACACTGTTTTTGTTTGTGACGCTCCGCACTACGAGCAGTTCGTTGTTGTCGTAGAGCTCATATCCATATTGAGTGGCACCTGCCACCTTATCCCATTCAAATGTAAGTGAATTATAGGTCACCTTTTCGGTTTCCCCTTGGGTGGTCTCTAAGGCAGTCAGTACTTCGTCGTCATTACACGACGGCATTGCTCCAAAAAGAGCCATGATTGCCAGCAACCATATTATATTTTTTAGTTTCATATTTTTTATGCTTATAATTATAGTGATTCTGGCGGACGCACGAGCCGTGCGTCCTTGCCATAACTATTCGAAGGGATTGAACTTGGGAGTGAAGTTAAGCTCAAAATATTCCCACGCTCCAGAACCGTCGGCAAAGTCTATGTATGACTCCAGAGTGCCGTAGCCCGTGTTGAAGTTAAAGTAGCATGCTTTATCCTCCCCATCATAGATATAGAATGTGAGATATTCAATAGATTTGGGCCATCCGGCCGGAGTCCATATTGCCGGATATGCAGCTTTTTCCGTATCGTAGAAATACCATGGGTAATCCTCGTCATCTTCATAGCTATCCGGCCATAGCTCGTAGTAATATTTGTAGTTGGTGAAGGGGAAAACGACCTTATTTTTCACTGAAGTGTCGGCTGCATAGAAGACGAGATCTGTGCCTGAACCCATAAAGTCAAGAATTTTAAATCTATCGGTTCCTTCCAGCACATACAGTGATGCTGTAACATTTGGATAATTAGCAATATAGCAAGATATGACCACATCATCAGCCAAGAGTTCCCAGCCGCCTGTAGTAGTCAATTTCAAAGTCATTTGAGAAGAGCCGGCTCCGTATATAGCTCCTGACTTCGTCAACGTGTCACCCAAAAATCATCAGAGAATAAAGGGGCGATG
>CAZGGB010000105.1:0-9899 GCA_964525115.1 uncultured Sangeribacter sp.
GCTCGCGGAAATCGACGGAGGAGCGGCGGATTGTGCCGTGCACGTCGTAGCCTTTCTCTATGAGAAGTTCGGCAAGGTACGAGCCATCCTGGCCAGTGATGCCGGTGATTAGAGCTGTTTTCATATATAGTATTATTTTTATTTTTTAAGTAGTAAGCACACTCCGTGTGCGTCATTAAGCGTCCTAAACTATCCTTTAAATACGAATTGATGATAAGGGAAAGGATATAATGGAGGTAAAGTTCCCATCGGTTTCACTTCTCTCTGAAAACGCCGACAACACCGACAACAGAAATTGTTGACAAATCCTCTGACATCTGGATTCTGGAAACTCTCTCTTTAGGGGATAGGAGGCATTCATATACTTAATATAAAGAAGTTATATTTCGCCTCAAAAAGCTGGATAAGCTTCTAATTTCGGTGATATTGGGGAATCGCCGCATGAATTGTTTTTTTTCGATCAGGCTACGCTCGTAGTAGATATGGTCACCATCGGAATTGTAGTATTGCGAATCAATGTCCACATCCTTACCATAAAACGCGATTTCCCCTATCAGGGTTATGATAAGGGAAAGTACAGAAAGAATTAATGTGAATATTTTAATAATATCTGGCATTGGAAAATATTCGCTATTCACTGACAAACTGTATATCATCCGTCCGAGGAAGGACGAACTCGAATTCGAGGATGCTTGGACTGTCTTGCCCATCACCTTCTTACTTTTGAGGATATTTTTCCGCACATATTTCCATGATTGCCCTATCCATACGATTAACAAATGGACCAATTAATTGAGGCTGTATTTTCCCGATAAAGTATGAGGTTAAAAAGATTTCAAAAATATCATCAATTCGATGAAAAACGACAAATGAAATTCCATTTACTAAAAATAACAAGAATCCATTTTCCTTATCTGGAGATAAAAACTCAACAAACTCCCGATTGTTAAGGATAGCCTGCTTAATGTCTTTCTCATTCATTGCAATGTCTAAATGTAACATATTTTCAATATTGTTATAATTAATTATGTTAAGGAACATAAGGAAGACCATATTGAACATATGGTCTTCTCTTTCATGAATCAATTGATATCGAAATTTTATTTCTTGAAAATCCCGCAGAAGTCAAGTATCATTTTATCATCATTCCAAGGTAATGTCTTGAATGGGTCGTGAGCAGTTAGGAACACCACAATATCAGCCTTCTCATAGGCTTCCTTGTAGTCTGTCAGCTTGAACACGTTGTGTGACTTCACGTTTGGTTCAACAACAAGAATATCGGCATTATTGCAGCTTTGCATCACCTTGCTTACGATTTGTTTTGCTGGAGACTCACGAAGATCGTCGATATTTGGTTTGAATGCAAGTCCCATCATTGCAACCACTGGTTTGCGATGGTTCTTTAGCTCAAATTCAAGCATTGCATTCTTGACTTTCTCCGCACACCAGAACGCCTTGTAATTATTTATCTCGCGGGCATCGGCAATGAGTTTTGACTCTGCAGGAAAATCAGCTGTTATGAAATAAGGATCTACGGCAATGCAATGTCCACCCACTCCACATCCTGGCTGAAGAATGTTTACGCGAGGATGCTTATTGGCGAGACTGATCAGATCCCATACATTAATTCCAGCTTTGTCACAAATAAGAGAAAGTTCATTGGCAAATGCGATTTGCACGTCACGGCTTGAGTTTTCGGTAAGCTTGCACATCTCAGCAGTACGTGCATTTGTAGGATGAAGGGTTCCCTTGACAAACTGGCTGTAGAATTCCTGAGCCTTCTTTGTGGATACCTCATCAAGACCTCCAATTACGCGGTCATTATGTACTAACTCATAGATTACATTTCCTGGCAGAACTCTTTCTGGACAGTATGCAATGTAAATTTTACCTTCAAGTTCCGAGCGCTCATTGTAAATGATCTTTGCCATCTGCTCTGTGGTCCCAACTGGTGATGTAGATTCGATTACAAAAAGGTCACCCTCCTTGAGCAAAGGAATCACAGCCCTTGTGGCTGCCTCTACATAGCTTACGTCTGGTTCATGGTTGCCTTTGAAAGGAGTTGGAACAACCATAAAATATGCATCCGAAACCTCTGGCTTTGTTGATGCATGCAGTTTGCCTGATTTTACCACTTCCTGCAGCATCTCTTCCATTCCTGGTTCGATGATATGCAGATGGCCGGCATTGGTCTGTTCCACAACCGAGGGATTGATATCGACACCAATTATATCGACTCCACCTTCCTTAGCGGCAATAATAGCCGTGGGCAGGCCTATATAGCCTAACCCCATAAAACATGCTTTCATAAAATATTGGAATTATCTTAATGTTTCGACAATACGTTTGCAAGCCAGTCCATCCCCGTAAGGATTGACGGCCTTGGACATCTTTTCATAGTGATCTTTGTCATCGAGGAGTTGAGATACCTCGTTGACTATCTTGTTATAGTCAGTGCCTACAAGTTTTACAGTTCCTGCCGAAAGAGCTTCAGGCCTTTCTGTGGTGTCGCGCATCACAAGTACCGGTTTTCCAAGTCCAGGCGCCTCTTCCTGAATGCCACCACTATCTGTCAGTACGATATTGGATTTTTCCATCAGATAGACGAAAGAGAGGTATTCAAGAGGTTCGATGAAGAACATATTTCCGAGTCCTGAAAGATCTTCTCCAAACACTTCATGGATTGGTTTACGGACATTGGGATTCAGGTGCATGGGATAGACGAAATCAACATCCGGATATTTCTCTGTGAGAGCTTTTATAGCCTTGCACATGGATATAAATCCCTCTCCAAAGTTTTCGCGGCGATGGCCCGTTATGAGTACAAGTTTCTTCCCATCGGAAAGGCGTTCTACATCATACCCTGCTGTCTTGAGAATACCTTTAAGATCCGAGTTAAGTTCGGGATTATTCTTGATTTTGTATACCACCATATAGAGAGCATCAATGACAGTATTGCCCGTTACAGTGATCTTAGTCTCATCAACATTCTCCTTAAGCAAATTCTCACGGCTAAGGGGTGTAGGCGCAAAATCATACTCTGCGATTCTACCTGTAATCTGGCGGTTCATTTCCTCCGGCCAAGGAGAATAGATATTATGAGTACGAAGTCCTGCTTCCACATGACCAACTGGAATCTGCTGATAAAATGCTGCCAATGCTGCAGCAGTAGATGTAGTAGTATCCCCATGTACAAGGACTACATTAGGTTTTGTTTCGGATAAGACATCACGCATCCCAGTTAAAACGCGTGCTGTCACATCATACAGATCCTGCCCCTGCTTCATGATATTGAGATCATATTCAGGTGTAATCTCAAATATTTGAAGTACTTGATCAAGCATTTCTCGATGTTGACCGGTTACGCACACGATAGTCTTGAACTCCTCTGGATGCTTTTGGAATTCCTTCACCAAAGGAGCCATCTTGATTGCCTCCGGACGAGTTCCGAAGACAAGCATTACGGTTTTCATAATATGAGGATTTTTATAATTTATGTGCAATTAACCACCATCCGTACTTTACAAGATGAATTTGCCTTTTTATTCTGGATGGTTGCTTTATGAGTCTATATGCGAATTCAAGATTATGGTCGCACCACCATTTGGGGGCTCTTTCTACTCTTCCTGTATAGACATCAAATGATCCACCCAAGCCTTGAAAAATTGCATTGTGCCGTTTTTGAATCTCTTCCATAAGAATCTCTTGTTTAGGAGATCCCATTGCAACAAAAACCACATCTGGCTTTTTTTCAACAATGTCCTCAATCAGAGCCTCACGAATAGTATCAGTTGTTAAATATCCATCTCTATATCCAATAATATTAATACCTTTGAATTCTTCTTTAAGCTTGGATACTGTATCTTCAATAACCTCTGTTTTGCTTCCAACAAGGTAAAATGTCTTGGACTTGTAGAAATGCTCAATCAGTTTCAACCATAGCTCACACCCTGGAATTTTTACAGCATCTTTATATCCTTTCTGATGCAGAGCAATTTGAGCACCTGCACCATCAATGTAACCGAGGTTTCTATTAATTATACTTCTTGTCTGTTCATTAGCATGAAGAATCTTTTCAGCATTTATTGCAACTAGAATTCCCTTATTATGATCAACATAATTAAACAACTCGTCCTCCGATGAGAACGGCATTACCTCTACTCCGTTTAATCCAACTTTATCCATTATTTTTACATTTAAGTCATTAGCTTATTCTCCAGTCGAGATTTGGATTCTTTTTAATGAATTTTGCTGGGTTACCAGCCCAAATTTCTCCCTCTGGGACGTCTTTAGTTACGATAGATCCGGCTCCAATTATTGCACCCTTACCAATCTTTATTGGTTTGCAAATAATCGAATTCATACCAACATATGCTCCTTGGCCAATCTCTATTTTACCACGTGTGTAAGTTCCCTTTTCAGGATTCATATAATGAGTTATGAACTTACAACCACTAGTTATACACACATCTTTGCCAATTACTATATCTTCTGGATAATTAGTATCAAAATAGCAATCTTCTCCAATGAAAACACTTTGATAATCAATTATTTGCACCCCCCACATTTAACTAATAAAGCTCTTATGCCCTTGCTCTTCATAGGCAAATGTTGCAGGTGTAAGAAAATTATTTTAGTTAACCTTGATAGCGTCATTTCGATTCTTGTAATAATTTATTGATATATTTTTGATAGTTTTCTAGCATTATGTTATCGGTAAATTTTTCTTCATAGATGCTTCGAGAAGCATTGGATAATTTTTGATATTTTTCTGATGAGGGATTTGACAAAGTATTTAATCCTCTTACCAATTCTTCAAATGTATCAAACACAAATCCATTAACATCTTCTTGATTTACTTCAAGAACAGGTTCAAGTCGATTGGTAATTAATGGTTTAGAAAACATGCATCCTTCAATTAAAGATAATGGTAATCCTTCTTTTTTTGAAAATAGCATTACATAATCATAAATAGGTATAGTATCTTTTAAATTTACGTGCCCAATATATTTAAAATGATTGTCATCTTCTATT
This sequence comes from uncultured Sangeribacter sp., assembly GCA_964525115.1. GTDB lineage: Bacteria > Bacteroidota > Bacteroidia > Bacteroidales > Muribaculaceae > Lepagella. Next base: position 5,035 of record CAZGGB010000105.1, read on the forward strand.
GCATCAATCAGTTGATTTTGTTCATTCCCGACCCCTGCAAATGTAATCTCTATGTTATTGTTTAATTTCCCCTTCAGTTTTTTTACAATATCAACTTGCTGCTTAACCGAATTAATGCGACCTGGCAGTATAATCTTAATCATGTCATCTGAAAAATTCTTGACATGTCCATTCCAACTATCTTTAATCCCATTGTAGATTACTTGTACATTCTTTTCTGGAATATTATAATAATTTACTAAATTATTCTTGACTGCGTTAGAAACAGCAATGATATGTTTAGGATAGAAACTCAAAAATCTTTTATCAAAGAATAAATTATGAGCTATATGTATTATATTAAACTTCTTATGATAAAAAAATCTACTTAGAAGGCATAGAATTGTAGTGTATCGACGATCATGACTTATTATAACCGTATTTGCATCGGCTGATTTTATAATTTGAAAAGGATTGAATTTTCTAAAATCAGCCTTATCTTTGTAATGAGAATCAATTTTTTTTAATGGAGTATCAGTTAAAACAATGGGTAGTTCTGAATTGGAATTTAAATATACTGCAATCTGCATAAGGACATCTTGGGCACCACCTTGATTTGCAAAATTAGGATATAACGATATTATTTTCATCTAAATAATGTTTTAAGATAGTTAGAGCGTAAAGATACCACGCTTGAAATTCAATATAAGGAATATGGTTTTTCCCATAAATGAATTTTTCAGGAGAAATATAGTTCTTGCTCTTATGATACATCTCGTCATAAAGTAAATTAATAAGGCCTCTAATATTATCAGTGTCTCTATTATAAACTGAAAAGTATATAAGAGCTTCAGAAATATCTCTGCCATCATATTTCTGAAATAGCCAAGTATTTCTTGGAGAGAATCTTTTATCGTATCTTATAGGAATTACCCAGCTTCCTTTGCTTCTAAATAAACTGCGATAGTATACATCTCCTTTTTTTATACATTCTTCTATATCAAAACTTATATGTTTTTTAGCTCGTATTAGTGCCTGTAAAACATAAGATTGGTGAAAACAATCAATCGTTGATCTTTGAGGAGGTGCAGCGTAAAACCAACTCCCGTCTTCATTCTGATTATTTATTATGAACTTAATTCCTCTTTCTCCGTAAATTCTTAAATCGGAATCGTTATACATGTCCGCAACCTCCAATAAAAATACACTGATGATAGCACTCGCATTGTATATTATTTTCTTTAATGTTGGACCATAATAAAAATAGATACCCTCATCTCCAAAATCCTTGAATCCTAGTTCGTTAATTAAATAGTTGCAGATAGAATAAAGTAGTTCCTTTTTTTCTCGTTCAGAAATGATATTAAGATTATCATTAAGAAGATATTCTCCAAACCATACGGTGTTAAGAGGTGTAGGATCTTCTGCAGAATTTTCATACAGATTAATGGAAATAGTTATTCCTTGCTTAAGAGCAAAATTATTTGTTTTTGACGATTTAATACTGAATAATCTATCTAATATCTTTTTAGAAGTTTTTATATCTCCTAAAATATTGAATGCCTTAATCATTGCAACATTGCACTGTGGAGTGACTGGGAACTTTCCATTTGGGTCTTTGCCTCCTATCCTTAAATTGAATGGACATAATCTAAAGAATGTTCGGAATAATACATTTAGCATCCTATGTTTGGATTGTAAATAATCAGGTATGAAATTACATTCAAAAAAATTGTAATCCTGTCTCTTCAACCATTCAGAGAGTCCAGATATCATTATATCAATTTTATCATTTGAAGTCATATTGATGATTTAGAACTGGAATTTGAATTATTCAATCAATAATAAAGTTTTTATAAAATGATATTATAGAATCTTTTGAGTAAGATTCTTTGATAGAAATATTGGGATTATAGTTATTATAATTATCAATAACTCTACATACAGCAGAAAGGAAAGATCTATTTCTTTCTTCCTTGTCTTTTATAAATTCAACTAATTCGCCAGTAATACCAGGGACGATGAATTCTGGGAAGGCACAAAGATTGAAAGTAATTACAGGGATACGACAACTTAAGGCCTCTAATACAACCAATCCAAGACTTTCTCCTTTACGAAATGAAGGGAAAATAAGTAAATCTATCGAATTGTAAAAATCGGGCATCCGAGATTTTGCCATTTTCTCATCTATAATTAGATTACAATTTTGTGCTTTGAATTGAGTGATGTATTTTTTAGCTTCCTCTCCATAATTAATAAATCTATATGTTATTTCTTTTCGTGTACGTTTTTCAATTTGTATTGTATTTTCAATTAAATATTTCAAGACGTCAGCACCCTTACTTGAGATTAATCCACCTGCATATCCTATTGTAAATTCCTTGTTCTTTATCTGTTTTTTTCGTGGAAAGAATAAACTGGTATCTACTCCTCCACTTGGGGAAATACTTATAATACTTTGGTTAATTTTGAAAATCTTGGATAATTGAGTTTTAAAATAATTTGAGGGTACAATATGCCTATATTTTTTTAGGTTTTTTTTTATCAACTGATGAAAGAATTTCAAAAAGGTTGATTTTCCAACCAATTCGTTCCCATGCCAATGAATTAAAACCCTATTACTTTTTAAAGTATGATTGAATACAATAGGCCAACAATAGGGAAGATGATTGACGTAGATGTAATCAATATTTTTTAGGTTCTGAGATAGACATTTGAACCAAAAAGCAATATACTTCAAGAATTTTCTATATTTTGTAATCGGTTTATCATATGAAATAACCAACGTTTCTACATTAAATCCTGCACTTTCAAGGCAGTCTTGTATTGATTTTATATATGTAGTATAGTTCGGATTTGCTTTTGATGGAAATCCATTGTTAACTAAAAGAACTTTCATTGCCGATTATGATAAAAAAGAGATACTACAAATCCATATATTGGAGCTGCCATTGTATTGCGAAAGCAATGCCCACCTGCAAACGCAATAAACAAGAAAGACAATGTTATGAAAACAATACCAAAGTTAAGGAATGACGGTTTTTCAATTTGTATATTCATTGATTTTAACGTGAAATACAAAAACGGAGAGACTATGATTATGAAACCAATTATTCCGTAACCACCGATTAATTCATGGAAATCTGCTTCGACTGCTCTATAAACAATATCATAAGAATTATCTCCAATGAATCTTTTCCCAACAAAAAAATAAAGACATGATAATCCAGACCCAAATAAAAGTTTAAAATAATCTAAAGTATTAATGTATATGATTGAATAATCAGTAAGGCCAGTTCTTGCATTCTGAATTCCCTCTAAGGAGTATTTTGCAATCATAAAATCATCTAACATTGAAATGATGAAAGAAACTAGAAAAACTAGAGAACAAATAATTAAGGGAACAAATAAAAGCTTAAATACGAGTATTCTATTTCTATATACCTTTTTATGTGAATTATACATAAATGACAAATACAATATTAGGATCAATAGCCAAAATAAACATCCAAACATTGCAACTCTAGATCCTATTAGCATGCCACTTGATAAGATAATAAATGTTTTTATGATGTTTCTATTAGTAAAGTGTTTTACAAGATCAAAGCTACTTATAATTCCTGAGTATAATATTGTTATTCCTAGGTCATTTCCTGCTTTAAAATAGCTTTTAGTACCAAATCCATAATCTTCTCCCATGCTATTATTTCCATATCCCGTTATATATGAAAATATAATAGCAACAGCAATAAATAATCCATAGTTGTTAATTATAGAGAGTGGATGACAATAAGATATATCATATTTATACAGGGCAAAGAACATGATAATTATCCAGAAATAGATAGTTTTTATGCAATTTTCTATTTCAATTCCTAAATTGAAGCCATTATCGTTTTCAAAACCTGCTCCAATAATCCATAATGGAAACGCTATAACAAAATATGAAGTTAGGACAACTAAATACTTAAAGTACTTATTTCTATATTTTTGAAATATACAATATAATAAACATATCATTACTATTATACGGTATATCTGTCCAATAGGTGTAAAAATTCCTAATTGAACCTGAGTATAACCATTGAAAAGATCAATAAATACACTTAGAGGAAAGATTAAAACTAAAATTAGAGATATTATTGATGTTTTATTAATCGCTAATCTCATAATATAAGCTTTTCAAATCCAGAATTAACAGATACCTATTTAAGTTTCTGATTTTTAAATTAATCATAATTATATTTTAAGAATTTTGCAGGAATACCAGTTACAATAGCTTTTGGAGGCACATCCTTTACAACTACGGAATTGGGTGCAATAATTGAATTATCCCCAATCGTGATTTTCCCAATAACTTTTGCACCTACCATTAATTGAACATTATCACCTATTACTGGAATGTTTGAATTATTATTTTTATTACCACATATAACCCCTGCATTGACGGAACAATCTTTCCCCATATATTCTATGTTAAGATATATTCCTCCACCAATATGATTAATTTTCAAGCCCGGACCAACTTTATTTGGAGGAATATGAATACCATATTTAATTTGTTGCCGTCGATGGATTAGCCATAGAAAACTTCCCAATATACCTCCATCTTTTCTATTTGTGGTATTAATAAAAAATTCTAATAATCTCAAGATTTTAAGGTAATATAGAGCTATTGCAGCTTCTTCTCCTATAAATCTTCGTACCCATAATGGCAATCTTGACTTCCGATAACGACTTCTGTCCCTTTGATAATAATATTTTAGATCTTTATAATTATGTATCATAATCTAACTATAAAAATTTTTAAGATCTATACTTGATAATAGTTGCATATAGATAGGAGTAGAATCGATAAATAGATCATTAAAAATATATTCAATATT
>CAZGGB010000106.1:0-9727 GCA_964525115.1 uncultured Sangeribacter sp.
AGTTTCCAACCATACCACTAAATATCCACCCAATGAAACAAGAAAGTAAGAAATCTGGTCGCCCACCTAAAGTAGATGCAACCACATTCCGTTGCTCAGTCAATTTCAATGCCGCCGAAGAGGCTGCACTTCTAACAATGCACGAGCAGTCCGCCGTAGCATCGCTATCGGTATTTATCAAGATGCAACTCTTCGGCAAAACGTTTAAGGTACACCACATAGACGGCAATACCAGAATATTCATTGACAGGCTCTCCTCCCTCAACGCCCAGTATCGTACAATAGGTGTTGAATATGACTCTGTCGTTAAGTTACTCCGCCAACACCTCACTGAATTACGAAGTAATCGCCGAAACGAAGTTCGCTGAATTCCTATAAAATAAAAGCTATATGAAGCAATACCTATAAAATCTACTTAATTTGAGGCAAAAGAAAGCCATGCAAGCTCTCTACAAGCTGGAGCAAGCCATCATCTCACTGGTAAAAGTCAATCGCCAAATCGTCTCCCTTGCCAACGACTTTGACGCCTACTGGCACGAAAAAGACCGAGAATAAACCCTTACATATCTGAAAAGCAATATGTTTCACAACACAATCTTTTGTCAGCTCAAGAATTATTTGTAACTTTGCAAATAACATCAAGAAATTGTCCCATGTCAACAGATACAATAGAGAAAGAAACAGAACGCATTAATCGGCTAAAAGTAGTTTTAGCTGAAAAGAACCGTAAAGGTAAATGGCTTGCCGAGCAATTGGGCAAGAATGAAGCCACCGTCTCCCGTTGGTGCTCTAATACTGCACAGCCATCTCTTGAAATGCTCGTCAAAATCGCAAAACTTTTGGATATTGAAACCAAAGATTTGATAAATTGACTCAATAAATAATATATAGCAATTATATCTTTATAAATCAAATATTTTTAGCAATATGGCTGATTATTCTTATAACAACATCATATCAAAGGCATGGGACCTTCATAAAAATTTCATGATGATTGGAGGGGTAGAAACGTTGTATAATTGGCGTATGGTATTCACTATTTCTAATGGATTTGAACCAGATGACCCTATCCTTACCTACCATGAGGAGAGTAATTGTAATTATTCCATTATGGAAAAAATACCGGCTGAAGCCTATGCTTCTTACATACTTGGTTACTATTCGAAATACATTGCACCATATGATTTAATGACCATATATAAGTTTTACACACATGAAAAAATAGATAATCTATCCCAGATTGAGAGTTCAAACATGAATAAATGCGGAATAAAGCTTTTACTCATAGATGTTATGAACACTCATATGATTTTTCCTATAGAAAATTTTGAAGATGAAAAGAAAGATAAGTTGACTACAGAGTTAAAAGAAATTTTTAACTTGACTTATAATCTACGTAAGGAATTTGAAGAATATCAACAACAAGTAAAAATAAATTTAACTGAGGCTGCAAGTGATTATGAGAAATCATATAATGGCATAAGCAAATATGTTAACTTTTTTTTATCTCATTCCTTATATGGTTTTAATTTTCATAAAGATATTAATTCTGAATACCGATATACAGACAAGTGTTTGATAATTGATTATACTCTGCCAAATAAAGGGGAAATCCCTACCATTACATTTTCAAAAAGCAATAAGGTCGTCAATCTTTCGGTTAATAAACAGAAAAAAATTTATGATGATATTATTTATGCAATAGTCATTCGGTCTTTAGCAGAGATTTTTCATTACGATGATAAAAAATACATAGAGCATATTTGCTTCAATGGGAAGATAAATGATCGAAGCTCTGTTACCGGGCAAATGGAAGAGAAGTATATTCTGTCTATTAATGTTAGTCGTGAGCAAATTGAATCTCTAAATCTTGAGTTCATTGATCCCAAAGAATGTTTCAAAAATTTAAAAGGAGTTAGTGCTTCCAAACTTTACGAACAAACAGAAATTCAACCTATCATCACTCCTTCTTTCAATGATAGACGCTTTGTGAAAGCAAAGAATATTAAAACCGAACATTCTACCAATCTTGCCGAAATGGATTGGGAAGAATTTGAACACTTGGTTCGTCAAGTTTTCGAATGGGAGTTCTCTGACAAAGGTGGAGAAGTGAATGTGACGCAATCCAGCCGAGATGGAGGAGTAGATGCTATTGTGTATGACCCAGACCCTATCCGAGGAGGGAAAATAATAATTCAAGCTAAAAGATATACTAACACAGTGCCGGTGTCAGCCGTTAGAGACCTATATGGTACTATCATCAATGAAGGAGCCAATAAGGGAATTTTAATTACGACTTCTGATTATGGTCCGGACTCGTATAAATTTGCCCAAGGCAAACCTATAACTCTTCTCAATGGAGGTCATCTGTTATATCTAATGGAGAAGCATGGACGACATGCACGTATTGATATTCAAGAAGCAAAGGATAATTTAAAAAATAAACTATAATGGGAGAATGGGATTTATTTAAGGAAGTATTTAAATCAAAATATATTCCTGAAGAGAAGCTTTTTTCATTTTATAATGATGTCGGTCAAACCATATTTAAATTGGCAAGTGACTTAAATCTTGAAATCGTAACTCTTCATGATTATGCACTTTTCAATGTTTTCTATGATATAGATTACTATAAATTGGTGGGTAATTCTCCAATGTGGGTAAGGGATGCAGGACATAGTGAAGAATCTTGTATGACTAAAAATCAATTCGAGAAACTTGTAAAGCTAAACAATAATGTTTTGACTAATAAATTCTTATACTATCATGATTTGGAGACTCTTATAAATTCGGTGCAGAATAGGTTTAGCATGATTACAAAGATGATTGATCTATTATACCTAAAATTGTCACCTATTTTAAATCTTAATATTTCTGACTATGAAAATGTAGGTTTTTCATCAGACATCGAGACTCATGCCCTTCTAAATTCTCTTATAATTAATGTATGCTCTTGTTGCGACATTCTTACAAAACTTACATATGAGTTATGCAACCTGTCAGATATTACTTATGAAAATTATCCAAAGTTAAAATCAAAAGACATATTGTATAGTTCAATCAAAAAGCTTCCACCAGATTTAAGACAAGATAAAACTATATTTTCTGAGAAGAGACCCAAAGTGATATCCATGTTTGATTCCTTACGAAATGAAATAGTCCATAATGGATCTCTTGATTTTTATTATTCCGTATACTATGGGAACAAGGAGGATATCTTTTCCTGGATTTTCTTTCCAGAATTCGAAGAATCAGGAACTCTATCTTCTTATAATGCTCGAAAGAAGTTTTATCCAGATGCTCAAAAGACATTTAATTCCGAGTTGCCATTAATGTGTGCTGAGTTTCTTTCAATAGCATTAGAAACTATTAAGATGATCAATACCAAATTTGCTCGCATATATTTTCCCTCAGACAATGAATTACAAAGATTTAAAACGGAAGTTATAAATTGGCATACATCTTATGTTACAGTATTTTCTATGAAATCTAGTACACAAAATGATGACCATTGAGGATTTAAAGGCTTTGATTGCTTCGGATGAGTCGAGGACTCTGGAACTGAAGAAAAGTACCGGCGAACTAAAAGACGGTATGCATGCGGCATGTGCGTTCCTGAATACTGATGGAGGATGGCTTATTTTCGGTGTCACACCAAAGTCGTTGAAGATTATCGGTCAGGAAGTGACAGACTCGACGAAGCGGGAGATTTCTCAAGCTTTAGCTGGTATTGAACCCGCTTACGATATCCAACCCATCTATGTTGACGTTCCGGAGCATCCCAGTAACAAAGTTATCGCGTTCCATTTTGACGACTGGAAATGGGGAGATCGCCCATATACCTATCGAGGGCGACCGTACTACAAACTTGAAAGTACCACTAAAATAATGCCTCGCGATATGTATGAGGATCGTCTTAGGGCTTACGAACCGCAGTCTTACGCATGGGAGACATTTCCGGCTAAGGGTGTGAGTCTGGCTGATTTAAACCGCGACAGGATACTTGGATGTATCCGTCTTGGAGTTGAGGGCGGGCGAATCCCGGAGTCTGCATTGTCAGCTCCGATTGAGGATACTTTGGCGAAGTGGAAACTTACTCTTAATGGCGTGCCGACAAACGGGGCTGCCATGCTTTTCTCGAATAACATCTATCCGTACGATAACTTCCAGTTGAGATTGGCTCGTTTTCTTGGCAATAATAAGCTTGAGTTTATTGACAACCAACGTGTAGAAGGTAATTTCTTCGATCTTCTTGACGCAGGCATGGCATTCTTTTTCAAGCATCTTAATCTCAGTGGCAAAATCACAAACAAAAGTCTGATGAGAGAAGAGCGGCTTGAAGTTCCGGTGCGCGCATTGAGAGAAGCCCTTATCAATGCACTATGTCACCGCCAATGGGAGAAACAGAATCTTACAATAAGTATCGCCGTCTATGACGACCGTGTAGAGATTGCCAACCCCGGCATCTTCCCACCTCAGATTCCGATAGAGAACATAAAGGACTCTCATGAGTCATACCCGTACAATCGCAATATGGCGCAGGCTCTCTATCGCTCAACTTTTCTTGAAAGCTGGGGCAGCGGTATCCACCGCATCATCGAAGCCTGCCGCGAGCAAGGGTTAGAAGATCCATCTTGGCGTTGGGACGGAGGCTTCGTCTACGTCACCTTCAAACGCCCGTCCAAAGATAATACCAACTCCAAAAACGAGAGCTTGGGGGAGCATGACGCCCTAAGCACCCCTCAAGTACCCCCTAAGCACCCCCTAAGTACCCCTCAAGTGGAGATGCTTATAGAAAAAATGGGGGATTCTTATCTGACTATGAAAGAAATAGCCGAACTTTGCGGTATAAAAGACTTAAAATATTTCCGCGAGAGTTACATTGCTCCGGCACTAGAAACTGGAATAATAGAAAGATTATACCCTAATCAACCTAAACACCCGAAACAACAATATCGATTAACCAAATTCACGAACTAACTGTATTCAAAATCTATATTAATAGGTATTAATAAAGAGGAGATTTTACATAATGAGAGAAACGTTACATAAATTACTTTCGGAAACAATTGTATTTGAATACTCTCTTCCCAATGTGGAAAAAGAGATTGATCGTACCAAGCATACAACTGAAGAGGATCACTGTATGAAAATTGGAACGACTGATATCGATGTTGCAAAAGTAATTTTCAATGGTATCGTTGAGTACTCTTATGATGAATGGGAGATCGATTTAAGGCGTTTAGATAGTATGCAGCGTAGAGCATTAAAGACGAAAATTCGATATGATGAAGGAGCTGCTGAAAGTACAAAAATAAGCTACGGTTTCTACGGAGAAATTCTTCTATATTTAGTACTTCAACATTTTCACTATCTTGAAACACTAACAGCTAGAGGAAGATTTTGTAATCTTTTAGAGAGATCTGAAACAAAAGGATATGATACATATCAACTTCGCTATAACACAGAAGAAGATACGATTGAACTTTGGTTTGGTGAAGTTAAATTTTATCAAAATTATAAGCAAGCTATAAATAAGGTCTTTGAAAATATAGATAAGGCTTTATCAGATGATTATTTTTCTGATAACGTAATAGCCATTTTCGATAAGGCAGATGATTCTCATCTACCAGAGAGAATTAAGGAAATTAAAAATGCTTGGGAAGATAATCCTGATATAAATGTAGTCCAAGAAGCATTAACCAGAGATTTTGTTTTGGTATACCCTATCATTATCATCTTTGACCAGAAGAAAGATTATGACCAAATTGTGAAGGAAGTTATCGAATATGTAAATTCGAAATCAATTAATGCGACCTTGACATTAAGATATAAACTATTCTTTACACTAATTCCAGTATCAAATGGTAAATCTATAAAAGAACAAGTTATTTCATGGATAAGCAACAAAGAGCCGCAGATTTAGTTAAAATTATATATGCATATAGAGACAATAAGGCGGAGAATGAAAGCCGTCTTATTAATGCTGTATGTGAATATTTTGATGATATAAAGGAGATGGAACTAACCAATGGGGATAGGTATTTTTTAAGGTATGTAGCTTCATTGATCGGTATTCCTCAGTACTTTGATATGCTAAAGTCTCGACATAAAACTAATAATTTTATTGATTATGATAGCATTGATGACTTAGGACGAATTATATCAGACAGCTCACTCTATACTGCACCTGACATATATCTTCATCGATATCAAAAGTCCGTGCTTGACCTGTTTCAAGAGAATAGGAATAATCGTTTTTTCTTGTCCGCTTCAACATCTTTCGGCAAGACATATCTTGTGTACGAGATAATCAGAAAAATGCAATACCATGATATATTACTAATATTTCCTACTTTAGCATTGTTATCGGAAAATCTTAATAAAATTTTTACCCAACAAAATGATTGGATTAGACAAAAATACAAAATACATACATTAAGTGAGGTCCGTTCGTGGAGTGAGGGTGGGAATATAATGATTTATACTCCTGAACGATACTTGTCATTCCTTGACAAAAATCCCAATAAACATTTTGATTTTGTTTTTATTGATGAAGTATACAAAATAGATAATGAGTACTTACAAGAAGGAGAAGAGCGCGAAAATGAACGAGATATTGCGTATAGAATAGCATCTCACTTTGCATTGAAAGATGCGGATGTAGACTGTTTATTTGCTGGCCCATATATAAATATCAGTAATAATTCTAATACATCATCATTCTTATTATTCCTGCATGAATATCATATAACGCCCTTGAATTATAATAAGTATGAAATAGTTTCTAAAATTGCAATAAACATAAAGGGTAATAAATCCATAAAAGTTGACAATCTTAATATATCTTTTACATCTTCTGGGAAAATTAAAACATTCTGTGAATTAGTAAAACAATTATGCAATTATGGAGAAAATATGATTGCATATTGTTATAGTAGATCCTCGGCCGAGCGATATGCTAAAGACCTTATTGAGAATTTAGCACAACCTACTGATAATCAGTTGCATAATTTACCATTGATCAAACACTTAAACAATTTGTTTGGAGGAAAAGGTAAAAACTGGATTGTTACTAAAGCCTTAAAATCTGGAATAGGGATTCATCACGGGTTAGTTCCTAAGTATATTCAAAATGAAATTATTAGACTCTTTAATTTAGGTCTATTAAAAGTAATTATAGCTACAACAACTATAACTGAGGGTGTTAATACCAGTGCAAAAAATATTATTGTCCTTTCCCATAAAAAAGGAGATAAATTACTTAAGAAATTTGATGCACAAAATATCGAAGGAAGGGCTGGGAGATTCCTTCATCATTATCGAGGCCGAGTATTTATCATTGAAAAAGAATTCAATAAAATACTAGAAGGAGGAGATAGTACGCTAAAGCACAAGTACTTTGATAAAGAATCTAAGAAAGGTGCAATGGAGGTAGAATTTGTTAAGAATAGTTTTCTTAATACTGAAGATATAAGACAAAAGGACCTAAATACAGCCATCAGGAATGTAAAACACTTACCAGTGTTACTTGACTTATCTTATAAAACTATTTCAATCGAAGATAAGTATATTCTCTATTCAAGTATTGAACAAATGTCACCCAAGAGAATAGGAATTATCAGACAGTTCATTTCTCAATATAATGCGCGTCGAGGATACAATTATGACGGATTGCAACTAATATGTGAAATGATACGGCCAATTGTAAAAAATCGAGATTTAAAATCACTTATTGATAAAGAATCTCCTAATAGTCATTACTCCGTCTTAACAAGAATGATCCCACTTTATCTAAATAATAATTTTTCAGCATCGGTACAATACTACATCGATGAACGAGGTAAAAATATAAATGAAGCAGTGAGAATAGTAGCGCAGACTACTTACAACACAATGAGATATCAGGTGGTAAAATATTTGGGATTATTTAATATCGCGTACAAGTGTTTCATATCTAAGAGAGATAATGTTTCTATAGAAGAAATCTCAGGACTTGACTTAATCTTACACAAATTAGAATATCAATCTGAGACTATTATGGGGCGTTTAGCTTCCGATGCAGGAGCCTCTCCCAATGTGATTAACTACTATGATCAAAAAGGTCAGAGTGAAGATAAAGCTAAGAGATTGTATGAGAAATTAGATGAGTACGAAAAATATAATGCCGAAGATATCAGGAAGATAGTGGAACGAGATATTGATTAAAAAAGATAGTAAACAGCTACCTATAAATCCTTCAAAAAATATTTATGTCAACTAACTACGACATAATACTAAAATAAACCTCAAGTTCGTTATATTTGCAGATGACAAGTGAGAGAACTTGTGTGCGACGATAGGGGTGGTTCTGATGACTTCAGCGGAGCAGAGCGATGAAATGCGATGCAGTGTGCCGTAGGAGCGAATGTTGGAGTTGCGGAATGGTGTTTGGATAAATATTTGATTTTTAGGATATAAGAAATGTGGAGTTTCCCAAGTGGGACCACTACTTCCAAATCAAGCAGTTACGACTCCAATCGTAGCTGCTTTTTCTTTTGTTTTGAACACAAATCTGAACACAACTCACCGCCAACTCAATTTTGCCAATCCCCTCTATGTCTTGTGCTCATAAGATTGTGTTCAAATTATTACCAAGCAAGAACGATTGTAAAGTAGGCTTCTTTTCCTTAATTTTGACACCAATTTTAAGTGATACTCTATAATTCCATACTGACATTACCCGATAACCACTTATACCACTCAAAATTTTTTGAGTGGTATTTTTATTATCATTGAAAACCAAAGAATTAAAAAGATATTTTATTTAAGCATCCACCTCCTTGCCACTCATTATCAGGAGTAATAAAGATCGAGGATTTCGAACCTTTCGTCCTCTGGCTTGAGGGCTACGGCATCAGCGTAATCAGCTTCGACCTCCACCATGACGATGGACATGCCGACCCCGATACTGACGACCTCAAGCAGAACCACCACGCCCACATAATAGTTGACTGGCTCGACCATTCGACCGGAAAGACAGTCAAGATTGACAAGGAGGTGTGCAAGGAGATGCAGACTGTACTTGCCGAAAGCCTCGGCATGGAGCGTGGCACACCGAAGGAGGACACCGGGATTGAGGGGCTGTCGGCTATCGAGTACAAGGAGAAGATGGCAACCGCACACGTCAGGCAGCTGAAACAGGAGCAGGAGGAACTTGAAAGCCGTAATGCCGAACTCACCAGGGAACAGGAAAACAAGGAAACCGAGATTGCCGAACTTGAAGTCCGGCGTATCGAGAAGCAGAAGGCACTCGATGCAGAGAGCGGAAGCGCTTTGAAGAGCGGTCTCGCCAACATCTTCGGCAAGGGGAAATACGCGGAGATAGAACGCGAGAACACACGTTTGCAGTCGGAGATCAAGACCGCCAACATCGAACGAGACAAGGCTTTGGTTAAGGTCGGGGAAATGGAGGAGCAGGTGGCGCAGATCCCCAAGCTCGCAGAGGAACGCGCCCTAACCCTCACTTCTTCCCTTCAGTCGGAATATGACGCTCTGTCAAATAAATATCGTAGTCTTGAAAGATCCTCCTCAATGAGGATAGAGAGGCTTGAACAGGAGAAGAACGACCTACTTGCAAGGATAAAGGCGATGCTCGATATGCTTCAGGAGAAGCTTCGGGAGGCTGTAAGAGTGTTTATTGAGTTTTCAAGGTCTGTGCTCAGGGAGTTCTCGATCATGCACCGGG
>CAZGGB010000107.1:0-9358 GCA_964525115.1 uncultured Sangeribacter sp.
GCACAGGGTATTTTCGTAAACTATCTTAATGTGCAGAAGACCGGTCGTATGCGTATTCCATTCGGAATTGCTCAGATTGGTAAGGCTTTCCGCAATGAGATAGTCGCCCGTCAGTTTATTTTCCGTATGCGTGAGTTTGAGCAGATGGAGATGCAGTTTTTTGTTCGTCCTGGCGAAGAAATGAAGTGGTTCGACTATTGGCGTGCCACCCGTCTCAAATGGCATAAGGCGCTTGGTCTCGGCGATGCAAAATATCGCTATCACGACCATGAAAAACTGGCTCATTATGCAAATGCTGCCACAGATATTGAGTTTGAGATGCCATTTGGTTTCAAGGAGGTGGAAGGTATCCACTCCCGCACCAATTTCGACCTTAGCCAGCATGAGAAATTCTCTGGCAAGAAGATACAGTATTTTGATCCGGAACTCAACCAAAGCTATGTGCCTTACGTAATTGAAACATCAATTGGCGTAGACCGTATGTTCCTCAGTGTCTTCTGTAGTTGCTATGAAGATCAAGATCTTGGCAATGGCGACCGTCGCGTGGTGCTCCACTTCCCTGCAGCTCTCGCTCCTGTAAAGTGTGCAGTTCTTCCTCTCGTGAAGAAAGATGGACTCCCTGAAAAGGCACGTGAAATCCAGCATAAGCTTCGTTTCGATTTCACTTGTCAGGTAGACGAGAAAGATTCTATTGGCAAGCGTTATCGCCGTCAGGATGCTATTGGCACTCCTTTCTGTATTACTGTCGACCATCAGACTCTTGAAGATAATACTGTGACACTCCGCCACCGCGACACTATGGAGCAGGAACGTGTCAACGTTGATGATCTTGAGAAGATCCTCGCTGAGAAAGTCTCGCTCAATTCACTCCTCAAGAAATTGTTGTAGTTTTCTGAAAATTTAACCAAGAGGTCCCATTTGGGCTAATTGGGCAATAAGACTAATTAGACTAATAAGAGATGAAAAAAATAATCAGCAAGATAGCTATGGCCTTCGTGGCGATCATAGCGATGTCTACGCTCTCAAGTTGCAATTATAACTCCCTCGTGGAGAAGGAACAGACCGTAGATCAGGCTTGGGCACAGGTGGAAAACCAGTATCAGCGCCGCGCTGATCTTATTCCTAATCTTGTCAATACAGTAAAAGGATATTCTGAGCACGAGAGCGAGACCTTCATCAAAGTGACTCAAGCTCGTAGTGGACTCACTGAGGCTTATAATGCTGCAGAAGCCGTTGAGAATCCTCAGCAGAATATTCAGGCATATCAGGAAGCTCAGAGCAAGTTGAAAGGTGCTCTCGATATTTATGTCAATGCTGTGAAAGAAGCTTACCCTGATCTGAAGGCTAACCAGAATTTTATTGATCTCCAGACGCAGCTTGAAGGTACTGAAAACCGTATCGCCACAGAACGTGAGCGTTACACTCAGGCTGTGAAGGAATACAATACTTCTATTAAAAAGTTCCCCACCACTATATATGCAGGTTGGTTTGGTTTCAAGGAGAAAGAGCAGTTTAAGGCTGAGGCTGGAGCCAATAAAGCCCCCAAAGTGGAATTCTAATATATAGATAAATTCCGATTAATCTCGACAGAGCTAAAAAATGAACATTAAAAGATATATTCTTCATGCGGCATCAGCGCTTCTTGTTGCTCCTTGCTTGACATCTTGTCTTGGCGACAATGACAATTCTTACGACTACACAGCATGGAAGAATGAGAATGAAACTTACTATGCCCGTATGGAAGACACCATTGGTGCCAATGGCAAGAAGGTGTTTGAAAAGATTACCCCAGTTTGGGCTCCCGAAGTTTCTATACTGGCTCAGTGGCACAACGATCGTAGCTTGACTTCATCTAATCTTGTGCCTATGGACAATTCGACTGTCAAAGTGGTGTATGATTGCTATTATGTCAATGGTGTAAGACTGGATGCAAGTTGGGTGCTCAATTCCGACAGCATATACACTTGCAAACCTAATGAGAATATAGTAGGCTTCTGGACTATGCTGACCAACATGCATGTGGGCGACTCCGTGACATGTGTCATCCCTATGAATGCGGCGTATGGCGCAGCAAGTACAAGTGCAAAACCCTATTCTACGCTCATATATCATATGAAACTCAAGGCTATAAGTGCCTATGAAGTATCTGGAAAATAAAGATTAACCTATGATCAATAAATTGACTGCGGCTCTTGCCGTGTCGGCTGTCGCCTTCTCATTCTTAGGAGTGAGGGGCGATAACCCGTCTGTAAAGTTTGACTTATTTAAAGCGTCGCCCGAGGTGAGTCTTCATCTTCCGGTAGTGCCAGCAGATTCTTTGCTTGCGGCTAAGAATCCGTTTTCTAATGATAAGCTTTTGAAGACTGTAAATCGAAAACTCGATAAGCCTTCTGCTGATTGGTTGGATATTAAGGCAGACACAGCTTTCTCTGTCAATTTTCCTAAGGCAGAGAATGGTCCGGTGTTGCGCACTCTTGCCACTCGCATGCGTCCTGATCGGTTTATAAAAGGCACTCTCCGTTTGAAGTCGAATGTTATGGCTGAATTATCTGACCGTTATGGCAGTTTGCTGACAATAAGTGAAGCTGACTCAGTGCCCTCTTGGGAGAAGACCAACATTAGTCTTGAACCCGCTGAGACAGCTGATTACTTTATTTCATTTATTTCTTTCCCTGAGGATCCTGCAGACCCAATCATTCAATTAGAGTTCGAGCCGGATGAAGGCTTTGAGGGTGTTGGGATTGCCACCGGTCCGGCTATCACCACTCGCTTCCGTGTTGACGAATCAGCATTAGGCACCAGAGTGAGCCGTGCTTCGATTTCTCCAGATGGAAAATATATGATTCTTTCTTACTCTACAATATATGGTGAGAAAAACCGACGTTCATGGTCGGAACTATTAGAATGCTCTACTGGAAAAGTAGTCAACGCATCTCTTCCTAAGGGTGCTTATTGGTTGCCGAAAGGGAGCACTATTGGCTTTACAGTGCCTACCGACGACACGTATTCTCTTTATGCACTTGATGCTTATACTCAGAAGCAAACACTATTGGCATCTGAACTTCCTGAAGAAAACTTCTCTATAAGTCCTGACTGCAATTTCCTTATTCTCTATAGACTTGTAGAAGGGCCTAAGGATTCTGGTCCTGTGAAGCGTTTGAGAGATCCGGATGATCGTCTTGCAGGTCATCGCAACAGATATTATCTTGAGAAATATGATCTTAAGTCGGGGATCAGACAGCCGCTCACTTATGCAGGAAACACCACATCGACTTATGATATATCTCCTGATTCAAAAAAACTTGTCTATGGATCTCAGACGGAAAAGATGGATGTGTTCCCTTTTTATTTTAATGACCTAATTGAGCTTGACTTGACTACTCTTGCCACGGATACTCTCGTGAAGGGAGATCCATACATTCAGTCATGCAATTACTCTCCTGATGGAAAGCATCTCTTCATTACAGGCGGTCCGGAAGCTTTTGGTGGTATAGGAAAGAACAATGGCGGACATAAATATAGCAACGACTATGATGTGCAGGGATATATTATGACCATTGCTGACAAATCCATACGTCCTGTGACGCGAGATTTCAATCCTTCACTTGAAGGGGAGCCGATATGGAATAGTGCCGATGGTATGGTATATTTCAGGGCTTCTGATGGGTTTACTCTCAATGTCTATAAGCTTGATCCAAAGTCAGGTAATATTGCTAAGATTGACTTCGGAATGCCATACATTTCTCGCTTTTCAATTGGCACTGATGAAAACAAATGGATATCGGCTGTTGGTTCGGATTATCACTACGCAGGAAGATGCGAGTTGCTTGATCTGAAGTCGGGAAAACGGAGATTGGTCGACGATCCATATTCTCGTGATTATCCCGACATGCAGCCCGGCGAAGCTTCTTCTTGGAGCTATAAGGCATCTGATGGCACTACTATCGACTGCATGCAGGTGCTCCCTCCTGATTTTGATCCGAATAAGAAGTATCCTCTAATTGTCTATTATTATGGTGGATGTTCTCCCTGCCAGAGATATCTAAGTGTCTACGATCCACAAATATTTGCTTCGAGAGGATATGTCGCTCTTGTCATAAATCCGTCAGGTGCTTATGGCTACGGTCAGGAGTTTTCCGCTCGTCATGCAAATGCTTGGGGAGACTATACTGCGAATGATATAATCGAAGGTGTTAAGGAATACTGCCGCACGCATGATTTCGTAAATGATAAAAAGATCGGATGTTTGGGTGCAAGCTATGGCGGCTTTATGACCCAGTATCTCCAGACCAAGACTGATATCTTTGCAGCTGCGGCTGCTCATGCCGGAATCTCAAATGTCACCTCCTATTGGGGAGAGGGCAATTGGGGATATTCCTACAATACTACTGCAGCTCCGGAATCCTATCCTTGGAACAATCCAGAGCTTTTCACTCAACATGGCTCTCTTTTCAATGCAGACAAGATCCATACTCCACTTCTGCTACTTCATGGAAAGGTCGACACAAATGTACCGATAGGGGAGAGCATCCAGCTTTTCAATGCTTTGCGTATTCTCGGACGCGATGTTGAATTCGTGACTGTAGATGGAGAAAACCATATCATCTCCAATCATGATAAGCGTAAGCCTTGGCATGCTACGATTATGGCATGGTTTGCTAAGCATCTTCAGGATGATCCTTCCTGGTGGAATTCCCTCTATGGAGATTAATAGTGTAGAAAGCGCACTCCGTGCGCGTCCCAGTGCGAATTATGAAAGTATCAGCTCGGAGAGCTGATAGTTATACGGTAACCCCAGGCTTTAGCCTGGGGTAAATTGAATTAGCTCTGTTGCCTCGGAGAGGCAATTTATGATTATGTGTATGAAAAATAAGATCAGTATATACTCCGTTATATTATCATTGTTTTTGTCCTTATCCTTAGCAGCTTCAAATCCCAAGCGTGAATTCCGTGGTGCATGGCTTCACATTATTGGCCAGACACAATATATGAATACACAACAGAAAGGAAGTGCTCAGCTGAAGGCATATATTGCCGACCAAATTGATCGTCTTCATCGCACTGGTTGCAATGCGGTAATATTTCAGGTGCGTCCGACAGCCGACGCGGCATACATTAGTGATATTGAGCCGTGGTCGAGTTGGATTACTGGTAAGCGTGGCGTCGCTCCAGTCCCTCTTTGGGATCCGCTTGAATACGCTATTGAAGAGGCACATAAACGAGGAATGGAACTTCATGCATGGCTCAATCCGTATCGAGTGACATCTTCTCCTAAAGAAGTGCTTCCTGCCGATCATATTTCGAAGAAGCATCCGGAACGTTTCTTCAAATATGACGGAAAGATTTTCTTTGATCCGGCCTATCAAGAAAATCGCGACTATATATGCGAAGTGGTGAAAGATATCACCTCGCGCTATGATGTAGATGCTATTCATATCGACGATTATTTCTATCCTTATCCTGTGGCGGGTGTCAAGATTCCAGATGATGCATCATATGCTAAATTTGGCGAGGGTATGAAGCTTGAAGACTGGAGAAGACATAATGTTGATCTCTTGATAGAGCAGATGCATCAAACGATTAAGCAGACAAAGCCATGGGTGAGGTTTGGTGTCAGTCCGTTTGGAATATGGCGAAACAAGAAGACTGATCCTCGTGGCTCGGATTCAAATGGCTTGCAGAATTATGATGGTCTATATGCTGATGTGTTGCTTTGGGCTAAAAATGGATGGGTTGACTATCTTGCTCCTCAACTTTATTGGACTCTTGACTTCAAGGCCGCCCCAAGCAGACATCTTGCTCACTGGTGGAACGACAATTGCCATGGTGTAGATCTCTTTATAGGTCAAGATGTGCAACGCACTATGAATAATGCAGACCCTGCAACGGGAGATTCCAATGAACTTGCTACAAAGGTTAAGCTTTCTCGCGATCTCCCAAATATCAAGGGAAATGTATGGTGGCATGGCTATTGGGTCACTGGCAATATGAAGGGGGTGGCAGACTCGCTTGCTTACGTGCATCAGAATACTGTGGCTATTCCCCCTGCATATGGCAACCAGAAAGAGTTGCCGTCTCCTGTTAAGAATCTCCGAATGACAAAGAAAGATGGCAAAATATATCTCGAATGGGATTCTGATAAACCGTTGGAAAAGGCTACCGACCAGATTCGATTTGTGATCTACTCATTCCTTGAAAATGAGGACATTGACTTGGATAATGTGGAGGCAATAATGATGATGACGCCTCAAAAACAATACCTTGTCTCTGATGACGATGATGATGAAGCCATTAAAGGTATGAGATTCGCTGTCACAGCCCTCGACCGAAACAACCGTGAATCTCATCCCGTAGAGATTACCCTGTAGCCATACAGAAGCAAAATTAGTAATAAAGCATGCTCCGCATGTGCCCCACGCAGTAGTTAAGTAACTATGAAAGATTTCTTAGACCAGCAAGCCGCCCTAATAAACCGCCCTGACTTCATCAAAGATGATCCGGTTCAATTTCCTCGACGTTTCGAAAAACTCCAAGACATAGAAATAGTCTCTCTCCTTGCTTCACATATAGCATGGGGAAAGCGCACCATGATATGCCGTGATGCCGAACGTCTGCTGACCCTAATGGACCATGACCCATATAACTACGTAATGGATGAAGGCTATCTCGATCTTGATCCATCACAGAACATACACCGTACTTTCTTTGCCCGAGATTTGCAACATTTATTGACAGGTCTTCGCGAAATCTATCGTCGTTATGATAGTCTTGATGCTTTCAGTGCATCTGTGAAAGCTGCAGACGATCCTGCGCCGGCTTGGAAATTGGTTGAGGAGATGCAAAAGATTATCACAGATGCCAATGGTGGGGAAATTTCAAAGAGAGGTTTGCCAAACAATCTGAAGCAGACAGCTCTCAAGCGTGTGAATATGGCATTGCGATGGCTCGTACGTGATGATGGAATAGTAGATATGGGTGTGTGGAAATCAATACCCAAATCAAAACTCTATATTCCTCTTGATGTGCATGTAGGCAACACTGCACGTGATCTTGGTCTTCTTACTCGAAAACAAGATGATCGTAAAGCTGTGGAAGAACTGACAGATGTCTTGCGTCAATACCGTCCCGACGATCCCGCCTACTATGACTATGCCCTTTTCGGCATAGGAGTCAATGGAAAGCAAATTTGCTGATGTCGTAAGGATGGAGTTGTGGAAATCTTGGTATCAGCGTTGAAAAAGCTAAAGTCATTATATGTCCTTGTTCTTCCCAAGATGAGAGTAGCAAGTGCATATGAAGTCCATTCCAGAATATATCAGCGCTTCCATATTTATCGCCGGTAGCTTCGGCAAGGCTTGGCGCTATCAGTGGGAGTCTATGGATTTGATAATGCTTTCTCCAATCATGAGCCGTCCCCATTACCGCTTTATATAGAGCTTCTTTACATGTCCAGGCAAGAATGTACATTTTAATTGTATCGGAGTCCACGCTTTCCGGATTGTCGATTTTAGGAAGCATCTCCAGTTCTTTAGGCGACAAAAACTTGTCTTTTATCTTGATAACTTGAGCTCTGTCTGCTTTTTCAATATCGACCCCAATGGCTGAGCACACATGTACGTCTTCAATGCGTATATTAGGTGTCTCCGGTATGGATGCAGCAACTAAAAAGTGAGAAGTGTGAGATATGGAAATATTCTGGCTCTTACCATCGATATAAGGAGCACCACATTCATAATGCCCTATTGATCTATAATTTTCCTCAGCTTCTGATAAAATCTGCATGGCAAAGAGTTTCCAAACCTTTGCCGATTTATCATCAGCCCCGTAGATCTTTTCTACCGCAATTCCACAGGGAGCCACCTCCCTCTCATACATAAAATCCTCCATATTTTTTTTAATTCATAATGCATAATTCATAATTCATAATGCATAATAGGTAGAACCCGGATTCAGATTTATTTTCCTTCTTGCGTCGTTCTCATTAATGTCTTCATTGTGCATTATGCATTATGATTAAGCATTGATTTAGAGACTCTGATCTTTGTGATACGATGCTTCTCCATCTGCATGATAAGGAAGCGGAAAGGTCCACGCTTAAGAGATTCCTTGTTTTCCGGGAAATCACCCTTTATCTCCAGCATCAAGCCAGCTAATGTCTCAGCATCGCCAATATCTCCAAGTTCCTCTTCCTCAGTGTCGGTCACGCGGCAAAAGTCACTGATTGGAATTTTTGCATCAAATACGTAGGTGTCTGGTGAGATTTTTCTATAAAGATTTTGACTTTCGTCATATTCATCGTCAATTTCTCCTACTATTTCTTCTATTACGTCTTCCAAAGTCACGATGCCTTGAGTGTCGCCATATTCGTCGATGACAATTGCCATGTGTATCTTCTTGGTGCGGAAGTCCTCAAGCAAATCGTCGAGCGAACGGGATTCTGGCACGAAATATGCATCCCTGATCAATGCTTGCCATCTGAATTTTTCATCTTGTGTGCCGATATAAGGGAGCAAGTCTTTGGAATACAATATACCCTTTATAGTGTCTTGGGTCCTATCATAGACTGGGATGCGACTGTAGCCAGACTTTACTATCACGTCAAATACTTCCTTGAAATCAGCATGATACTCTATGTCGGTCACATCTACACGCGAGATCATAATCTCACTTGCTTCTTTCTCTCCAAATGAGAGAATCCCTTCAAGCATTTCTTTATCTTTTCCTTCTTGAAGATCTGATATCTCAAGGGCTTTTTCAAGCTCATCCGTAGTAAGATTCTCTTGCTTTTTTGCCACTACCTTATTTATGATCAATGAAGATTTCACAAGTAGTGATGATAAGGGAGTGAAAAGCTTTGAGAAGAATCCGATACCCGAAGCAGCCATCAATACCCACTTCAAGCTTCTTCCGCGCGCCACAAGCTTTGGAAATATTTCTCCGAATAGCAAGAGTAGGAATGTCAACAATACTGTCTGCAATAGAAATCCCACTACTGAAGAGTGGAACACTACAGCATGATTGATGGCAAAAGTCAGCAATACTACCATTGTGATATTCACAAGGTTGTTGGCTATTAGAATTGTCGCCAATAGCTTTTCAGGATTTCTTATCAACTTTAGAGCTTTCTGTGCATTCGGACTCTCATCCTCCTCAAGTTCTTCGATATCTCCTTGTGAAAGTCCAAAATATGAAATCTCGCTTCCTGAGACGAATGCGGATAAGCATAAGCAAATTAATGCTATAAGCACTATGATGCTCCATGATGTCCAATCAGAGGGTGCATGAAATGATATGTAGTTTGCTGCAAGCTGGCTCAAGGCCAGCAATGGACTGTGTGCAGGTAAAGGGTCTGTATCCA
>CAZGGB010000108.1:0-9334 GCA_964525115.1 uncultured Sangeribacter sp.
TTGTATTTCAATAATTTCAAAGAACTCTTATGATTTTTTAGTGGACACTAATGAAATACTATGAAGAGTTAAACCAAAGATTCTTTTTATTAATCCTCCGCCATCTTTAGGCTCGTCATTTTCGTTTCTTAAGGAAACTCGCCGATTTTCAATTCGGCATATTTTCCTTCATTTATCAGTCACGATACCCGTATCGCTCCTTCTTCATGAAGAAAAATCTGCTCGAAATCCTAACGAAATATTAATAAAAAATAAGTTTAAACAACTTCATTATTAATTAAATAAATTATTGAGAGAGAAAGAGCAATATTAAGTTTTTCGAATTATTTATTTCAGTCTTAAGAAAGAGTACCCAAATCTTTTAGTTGCTTCTCTTTCAAGTTCTTCACGAAATTCAGGAGCAGCAATAGAGATCAAAAGCTTTGCTCTTTGAGCAAGATCCTTCCCCCTTAAATCTACAGCTCCATACTCGGTGACGATATAATTAGTCTGAAAACGAGTTGTAACCACTCCGGCGCCTTCAGTCAACACGGGTTTTATTTTATTCATTCCCTTGTTGGTCTTGGAGAGCATTGCAAGGAACGAACGCCCTCCTTCTGATAATTGGGAACCATATACAAAATCATGCTGTCCCCCGATTCCCGAGAAAATCTTTGTGCCAATCGAATCCGCACAAATTTGCCCGGTCAAATCAATCTCAAGGCATGAATTAATACTCACTACCTGCGGATTTTGGGCTATTATATATGGATTATTAGTCCACGCCACATCTTTGAAGATGATGTCTTGATTTCCATCCATATAATCATATAGTTTTCTAGATCCCAATGCCAAGGATGCTACAGACTTACCAGGTTCCACTTTCTTGAGGCTATTATCAATAATACCCTTTTCTAAAAGTGGAAGAACACCATCAGTCATAGCCTCTGTGTGGAGTCCAAGATGCTGATGACCATTCAATGCACGTATGACAGCGTTTGGAATTCCTCCGACTCCAATCTGAATGGTTGCTCCATCAGGAATCAGCTCCGCGATATAATTGCCTATTTTGACCTCATCTTCCGATGGAACTGCTGTCGGGACTTCAACAAGCGGTTCGTCGACCATCACGGCTGCACTTAACTTATCTATATGTATCACTGGGTCTCCATAGCTAAAAGGCATATGAGGATTGATTTGGGCTATTACTCTGTCTGCACATTCTACAGCAGCTGTAGCCAAATCTGCAGATACACCGAAACTAACAAGACCATCCTCATTTGGCAATGAACAATTGAGAAGCGCCACATCCACTCTGCATGTACCATCTCGCATCAATGCCGGCACTTCTCCAAGAAAACGGGGTATGGTGCTACCATATCCCTCCTGTATCCAACGCCTAACCCCATTGGAGACAAAAAAACTTTCAACATTAAAAGCCTTTAGATATTCCTTCTTGCAGTATGGG
The DNA here is from genome assembly GCA_964525115.1 of uncultured Sangeribacter sp. GTDB lineage: Bacteria > Bacteroidota > Bacteroidia > Bacteroidales > Muribaculaceae > Lepagella. The sequence goes on from CAZGGB010000108.1 coordinate 1,448, forward strand.
GCATCTCCTTTACACACCGCGAATGCGGAGTAGAGAGTCACATCACGAAGTTCATTTCCACGCTCTGCCAAAGCATGGCAAAGCACTTCCGGAGTGGAAGTGCTGCCTTGGATGTATACGTGATCGCCATTTTCAATAAGTTTTACAGCTTCTTCAGCTGTCATATATCGAGGGTTAATGTTCATCCTTAAATGCTTTTAATCGTTGATTTAATACATCAAAATCTTTCTTTTCTGATAGTGTCGAGACACATATTCTGACCCCATCTTGCTCTGAGCCAGTGGATGCAAGTGTAATTGCAGAAATACCGTGTCTTAGAAGTTCTTCCTGAAGTGTTTTCCCATCTAAATCTTCAAATCCAACCGTAAAGAAAAAACCATCAGATATTTTTTTATCTCCATCAAGATCGTAGACTATATGGAAACCATTGTCAGAAAAACACTTCTTCATGATTTCTGCTCTTCTGCCATACTCTGAAGTATCTTTTACGAAATTAAGCTTTCCATCGCAGGCTGCATTCATCATAGCAGCCAGGGCATGCTGAGCAGAATGGGATGTTCCGGAGCTTGCAGTATATAGTACGCCAAATATATAAGCATCTCCAAATGCCGGCATTTCATAAAACTTAGTGAAGAATTCATATTGGCGCTCGTATACATTCTTACTCATTGCAGCAATTGCTATACGTTGGCCAGCATAGCTGAATATCTTTGAGCCTGAAACGAGCATAATGAAATTATCGGTATATTTGCCAACTGATGGAATGAAAGGTGCATCAAAAGGATGACTGAAATCTGTTCGAAAATCCATTCCAAGATAAGCAAGATCCTCAATGACTATTACATCATATTTTGAAGCCATCCTGCCTATAATCTGAAGTTCTTCATCTGTCAGATTGATCCAAGAAGGATTGTTTGGATTTGAAAAGAGCATTGCAGTAATATTGCCTTTCGATAATATTTCCTCCAATTTTGCTTCTAATAAAATTCCTCTATAGTTATAAATATCAAACTGTTCAATTCCAAGACCTAACACTTTAGCCTGATGCCTTTGTGCCGGGAAACCTGGATTAAAGAAAAGAATGGTATCTCGTCCTGGAAGTCTTTGGCTTAAAAGAAGCTGAAGTGTGAAGCTTGCTTGCATTGATCCTACAGTAGGAACAATAGCCTTTTCCGGAATATCAATATCCATGAATGCCTTTATAAATCGAGTTCCGGCTTTTTTCAATTCAGGTATTCCATTGATCGCTGGATAAGTATTAGCTACTCCTGATTGAAGTGCGTATATTTCAGCTTCTACCCCTACAGATGCTGCCGGCAATCCAGGGTTGCCAAGTTCAAGATGCACAAATTTTTCATTAGCTTCCTTTTCGAGAGCAGCAGAAAGTGCCACGATCTGCCTTATAGTTGCAGTGGAAATATCTATGATTCCGAGTTCGGATGCCGTTTTAATCAATATTTCTTGTGATAATGGAAACATAACGATAGTTTTGATAAGATTACTTTGCTATAAAAGAACCTGCTTTCTCTCGTCCTGCACGAAAAGCTTTAAGATTTGAGTCTACAATAGAATCACCCTTCGAAGAGAATACACTCTTTATCGCATCTTCAATTTTTTCTGCCGTGATATCTATAAAATGTGAAGCCGCTCCAAGTAATACCATATTGCTCGATCTGGGAGATGCCACTTTCTTCGCCATTTCTTCCATATCAAAGGCTATCACATTTCCTGCCTTCTTAAGCTCTTTTTCTATGTCTTCAAGTTCAGGATAATTGGGGATATTGATAAAAGGAACTGAAGATGCAACTATCCAACCTTCTTGAGAAAGATAAGGCAGATATCGAAGTGCTTCCATTGGTTCAAGGCTAACTATGAGATCTGCTTTCCCGGAAGGGATCAAATCAGAATGAATGGGAGAGGATGAAATCCTTAATGTTGATTGCACATCACCTCCTCTTTGACTCATTCCGTGCACTTCCGCCTGTTTGATGTTCAATCCCTCTTTGAGAGCTGCAACTCCAAGTATAGTCGCGACGCTTAAAATACCTTGTCCGCCTACTCCTGCAAGTACTATATCTGTTTTCACTGTGTATTGAATTGAAAGCTGTTTTTACATTGGATTGTTGATCTCTTTTTTAGACAGTTGTCTTAGGTCCTCTGTGGGCACCATGGCGTCGGGCTGTCTGTATACATTCCCTACGAGACACTACAACTGACAAACCTTTATGGTCTATGGCATTCTTAAACAGCTTTACCATCTCCTCATGATTCTTAGGCAGTGAGTCCACAGTGTGAAGATGATCGGGATTAACACCAAGACCAAGACAAATTTCTTCAATCTTTCCGGTTCCTTGTGAATCTTGACCACCGGTCATGCCCGTAGTGAGATTATCTGAAATAATCACAAGAATATTACTGTCTTCATTTACTGCATCAAGAAGTCCTGACAATCCTGAATGAGTGAATGTTGAATCGCCTATCACTGCTACTGCCGGATGCACTCCTGCTTCAGATGCACCTTTTGCCATTGTGATTGATGCCCCCATATCAAGTACTGTATGGAGAGCCTTAAAAGGTGCAAGATATCCTAATGTATAGCAACCTATATCGCCAAATACGCGGGCTTCTTTGTAGCCTGCAAGTACATCATTAAGTGCTTGGTAGACATCTCTGTGTCCACATCCTTTGCAAAGGGATGGAGGCCTGGCAACAGTAATATCACTCGCTTCTTTAATTTCGCCCATCTTTAGAGTGTTCAACTCAGGACGAACCTTGATAAGACATTCCAAAACTCTGTCGGGATTCAATTCTCCTGTGCGAATCAATGAACCATCCAGTCTACCATATATCTTAACAGGAGTATCCATAATACCACGCAATTTTTTCTCAATGAAAGGTTGCCCCTCTTCTATCACCAAGAGTTCATTGCACTCATTGGCAAGTTTTTTTATCATTTTTGTTGGAAGAGGATACTGAGAAATTTTTACTGTTGGATAAGGACATCCATCGGGGAAAAGCTCTTTGAGATAGTTTGAAGCAATACCATTAACGATTATTCCAAGGCTCTTATCTTTTCCCGGAGTAAAGACATTATAAGGAGATTTTTCTGAATCATCTTCAATCTCTTCATATATATTGATCAACTCTTTATACCGTATTCTTGAGTTGCCAGGCATGAGCACCCATCTTTTCCCGTCTTTAGGGAAATGAATGCTGTTTTCCGCTTCCGCTTCTGTTTCAACTTCAACCGTTGCTCTTGAATGGCTGAGTCTTGTCACAAATCTTATGATTACAGGAATTTCAAATTTTTCAGAAAGATTGAATCCATATTTTGCCATATCGTAAGCCTCCTGTTGGTTGGATGGCTCAAGCACTGGAATGAAAGCAAATTCTCCATAAAAACGGGAATCCTGTTCGTTTTGCGACGAATGCATAGAAGGATCGTCTGCCACTGCTACAAGCATGCCTCCGTTGGCTCCAGTCATACCTGAATTCACAAATGCATCTGCTGATGCATTTAGTCCGACATGTTTCATAGTGACAATTGAGCGTTTCCCGGCATACGACATTCCTAATGCTTCTTCATAGGCTGTTTTCTCATTTGAAGACCAATGAGAATGTATTCCTCGCTCATTAGCAGTGAAATTTGCTTGTACATATTCCATTATTTCTGTGGAAGGTGTACCGGGATATCCATATGCTCCACTTAGCCCCGCATTTATTGCTCCCAATGCGAACGCTTCATCACCCAATAATAGTTTCTTAATTTTCATGTATTAGGTCATTTTGATAGGTTTACAAGTCAGCAACCTAAGTATAGTTGCTTTCCATGTTGCAAATATACAAATTTTCTTCCATATTATCAAGAGATATGTCCTATAACATATAAAAATATCCGAGCCCAACAATATGAGTCCGGATATCAATTTTTGTTTTATATTGCTTATGCTTTTTCAATCCTTTTTTACTAACTCGAAAGAAGTGGCAGAAAGCCATGTTCCATCCCAAGTATGAGTAGGCGATACATTTGTCAGTCCAAATCTTATTATACTGTCTTGACCAACAGTAATATTGTCGATTATGATATCTGACCAACCATACCCTTGGGATTGATTCACTTTTGTTAGTTTATCAAGATAATGACGGTTGGGAAGAAGCTTAGCAGTATCATTTTTCAATGCAATCTCTGCGTTTTTCCATATTCCACCACCCTTTTTCCCACATACTGGGATTGATTCGGCATACCTGGTGCCAGATCCATTTACAGCATAAATTTCAGCTCCGTTACCATTGGTTCTTCCCTTGCTCTCAAGACGATAAGCTCCTGGAACCACTTTTCGAGTGCGTTCAACTTCGAATTCCATTCCCAATCCGTCATGTTCCATTCCAGCATCAATATATGTCAATCCTCTATCTCCTGAGTAGTGTTCTCCTTTATTAGTATAATTACGTATATTTTTGTCTTTGACCACAATCCATCCAGCTTCTTCAAGTTGAGAAGCTTGCTTTTCCTTCCTATCAGCAATGGTTTCCTTCTTGGATGTTTCCATTCTTAAGTTATGTTTGGGAATATAATGGAAATTGATATTATAGACAATCTTAGTAATTGAAGCTGCACTAAATACTAAAGCAATGAGCCATAATACAAGACTGACTGCTCGAAGAGTATTGCTTAGCGGACGTACTCTTCCAAGGATTCGTAAAGTGAAATGTGCCAAAAGATATAGACTTATCACGAGTAATATTATAATGCTAATTGAGCATACCCAAATAAGCCATGTAGGATTGCTTTCCCTTACTATGATGATGGGAAGAAAATCTTCTCTCACCATTCCTTGAAGATTACCCCAAGGTGCAGAAACAGCACACACTATCGCTATCAATAGTCCAATAAAACCTGCTATGCAAGCGGTTATTAGTAGAATTCCCACTGCATATACACACCATTTTAATACTGATACAAAGCCCGCGGTGAGTCTGCCATCTTTGTTAAATTCAGATTGCCGAGAGATCATCTCTTTTGTAGAAGTTAGAAACTCTTCACACATATTCGTAAGATTGACAGGCTCTCCTTTCATTTGCAGACGTTCTGCTGGATTGGTTGCCAAAGGAATCGATCCCCAACAAACGAAATATGAGCAAATCAAGAGGAGGATGACAGGTAAGGTATCCGGCATATTGATTATAAAACCAAATATAATAAGAATATATGCCAATCTTAGCCATAAAGGATTCACTCCAAGATAGCATCCAAAGCCGGAAAATACTCCACCTAAAACTTTGTGTTCAGGATCCCTGAAAAGTTTCTTCTTCGGTGTGAACGAAGGAATTGGTGGCATGTCTTTGACAATAGTTTCATCTTCCTCTTCTACGAATTGTTCAGGTTTGCCAACTCTATTGATGATATCTTCTATATGTTCGATGCTAATAGCTTCAGCACCATTTTGGCGAAGTTCTGACATAAGTTCCGCCACTCTCCCTTCGATATCGTCTGCTATCTCTTTCCCGTCAGGCTGATGTGAGAAATAATTCCTCATATGCATTATGTAAGCATTAAGCATAGCATAGGCATCCTCATCAATTGGATAAAGCGAACCGAAGATATTTACTGTAATGTTCCTTTTCATAATTTAATCAAATGTGTTGAAAGATTTAATGATGTTGATTGATTTTGCAATGTCACACCAGACTTCGTCGAGTTGTCTTAAAAATTCTTCTCCTTCACTCGTCAGAAGATAATATTTTCTTGGTGGACCCTGCGTTGACTCTCTCCATTCGTAGCTTAAAAGGCCATCCTTTTTCAATCTTGTCAATAGAGGATAGAGCGTCCCCTCCACTACTATCAACTCTGCCTCTTTAAGCCTGTTGATGATGTCGCTTGTATAGCATGCTTCTTTGCGCAACAGAAGCATTACACAATACTCCAGCATCCCTTTTCTCATCTGAGATTTAGCATTGTCTATATTCATTCGTGATTGATTTTTCTTGTTATATCCTTTTCACAATGCAAAGTTAATAAAAATTATAGTACTATGCAATACATAGTACTATAATTTTTGATTATTTATCAAATTTTTTTTGCTTCTTGAGTTTATAGTAGTTTATATACAAAAAAAAGACGGCAGCTTTTGCTGTCGTCTTAAAAATGTTATTTTATTTAAAATCAATAAGTATATGCCTTCATTTCTTCAGGCTTGAAGTTAGAGATAAAATCAGCATGTTTGGTGCATTCAGCCTGTCCATATTTTACATAGACTTCGAGAGATTTGTCGAATGCATCATCTCGTTCAGCTTCTTCAAGAAGAAGGCAACCCATCACAGTGTGACCAGCCATCTCTACAAGTCTGCGTGCCATAAAGTCAGTATAAGCCTGCTCTTTCACTTCAAGTACGCTTGCTACAGCAGCTGCATACTGCTCGCACATTTCATCAAGCAATTTCTTAGCTCCAGCGTGCTTTTCTGATACTTCAGCATTCAATGCTTCCTTAATGAAGTTGAGATATGTTCCGGTTGTGACGTGGCGAATTGCTGCTACAACCTGAAGTTGAGTTGTTCCCTCATAGATGCTGGTAATACGTGCATCTCTATATAGACGCTCACACTTATAGTCTTTCATAAACCCGCTTCCGCCATGGATCTGGATACAGTCATAAGTATTCTGATTACAGAATTCTGATCCCATACCTTTTGCAAGAGGGGTGAATGCATCTGCAAGTTTGCTGTATGCTTTAGCCTCAAGTTTCTCTTCTTTTGTAAGAGGACGTTCTTTAGCGATATCGTCATAGATCTTGTAGATGTCAACAAAACGAGCACAAGCGTAAAGGAGTGCACGGCTGGCATCAAGTTTAGCTTTCATCACACTCAGAATCTCTGCAACCGCCGGGAATTCAATGATGGCTTTACCAAACTGCTTGCGATCCTTTGCATAGTCAAGGGCTTCACGATAAGCAGCTTCGGAAATACCTACACTCTGAGCTGCAATTCCAAGACGAGCTCCGTTCATAAGGGCCATCACATACTTGATGAGACCAAGTTTGCGACTACCACAAAGTTCCGCAGGAGCATCTTTATAGACAAGTTCGCAAGTGGGGCTACCCTTGATACCCATTTTGTTTTCGATGCGGCGAACATTCACGCCACCGTTACGCTTGTCGTAGATGAACATTGAAAGACCACGTCCGTCTTTTGTGCCTTCTTCCGAACGAGCAAGTACGAGATGTATATCAGAGTCTCCGTTGGTGATGAAACGCTTTACTCCATTGAGAACCCAGCTGCCATCTTCTTTCTGAGTAGCCTTAAGCATTACGCTCTGAAGGTCTGATCCTGCGTCGGGTTCTGTGAGGTCCATACTCATAGTCTCTCCCTCACATACTCTCTTTATGTAACGCTCTTTTTGATCCTCATCAGCAAATTCATAGATAGTTTCAGCACAGTCTTGAAGTCCCCAGAGGTTTTCAAACCCAGCATCAGCACGGCTTACGATATCAGCAGCCATGATATATGGAGTGATCGGGAAATTGAGGCCGCCGAGACGACGAGGCATTGACATACCCATAAGTCCTGCCTTTCTGCAAGCCTCAAGATTTTTCTTTGTGCCTTCAGCATAGATCACACGGTTGTTCTCAACGCGAGGACCAGTGTGGTCTACTTCTTCAGCATTTTCAGCGATAACATCGCCACAGATCTCGCCCACCACCTCGAGCACTTTGTCATAGGAATCCATGGCATCCTCGAAGTCGAGAGGTGCGTAGTCATATTTATCCGCGTCTGCGAAGTTTCTTTCCTTGAGTTCCACTATCTTCTTCATCAATGGATGCTGAAGATGGGATTTAAGATTCGGATTGTCTGTATAAAAATTAGCCATGGCTTATTTCGAATTCTTTTTGT
>CAZGGB010000109.1:0-9321 GCA_964525115.1 uncultured Sangeribacter sp.
GTATGCATATCGAGCCGGGTCCCGACGGGGGAATCGTGGTGCTTGACGACACTACCATTTATGATATGGCTGTCAAGATCCTCGAAGAGGAAAACGCTAAGAAAGCCTAAGTTGTCTTTAAGCTGAATTACTGTTTTTCCAAATTCCTCTTTCCTGTATTTGTGATAGGCAATTTGTGGATACAAGGGTGGTTTCATTCCGTCTCTCGGCATGATTCCACCCTTTGATATGTTTATTTTTTTTATGCAACAATCTGAAATTGAATTAAAACTCGGCTTCGACTCAATCCGTGCTGAAATCGCTTCTTTATGCGTTTCTCGCATGGGAAAAGATGCTGTCCAAGCTATGTCCTTCTCCTCCGACTACGACGTCGTCAAAAAACTCCTCCGCCAAACCGACGAAATGCTCTCTCTTATCAAGTCTGGCTCTGATCTGCCCGGGTCAAATGTCTATGATGTTATCCCTTATCTTAATGAGATCAAAGCTTCAGGGTCTTTTATGGCTGCAGATCGTCTGAATGCACTCGGTAAAATGTTGGCTTCTATTTCTGAAGTGAGAAATTTCTTTAATCGATCTGATGAAGATGGATCCACTCCATTATATCCCGAATTGAAAAAGGAATTTGAAGGGCTCGTCTCTTTCCCCATGATAGAAAGGGAAATCGAAAGATGCGTTAACAAGTTTGGTGAAATTAAGGATAATGCGTCTCCGGAATTGGCTGATATAAGACGAAGCATTTCTGCTGCTAATGGCTCTATTGCAAGAGCAATGCGTAAGGTTCTTGATCGGGCGGCAGCCGAGGGCATTATCGACAAAGATGTATCTCCATCTATGCGCGATGGCCGGATGGTTCTCCCTGTTTCTGCTGCTATGAAGCGTAGAGTCAACGGAATTGTTCACGATGAATCGGCCACTGGAAAAACTGTCTTCATAGAGCCATCCGAAGTCGTTGAGGCTGGTAATCGTCTCCGCGAGCTCCAGATGGAGGAGCGTCGTGAAATTGTAAGGATATTGATCTCCATTGCTAATTTGATTCGTCCTGATATTCAACTGATAGAAGCAGGTTGCCTTTCAATTGGTTATCTCGATTTTATTAAAGCTAAGGCTCAATTTGCAAATATTGTGAATGGAGCCCTTCCTCATATAGAAAAAAAACCGGAAATCGATTGGTTTTCTGCTTTCCATCCTGTCTTGTTTTTAACTCTTCGGCAGCAGGGTAGGAGTGTGGTGCCAATGAGCCTCCATCTTGATTCAGATCATCGCTTTTTGATCATATCTGGTCCGAATGCTGGCGGAAAGTCGGTTGCTCTCAAGACTGTCGGTATAGTGCAATATATGATGCAATGTGGTCTGCTTCCGACTCTCTATGATAACTCTCATATGGGAATTTTCAAAAATATTCTCGTAGATATTGGAGATCAGCAGTCAATGGAAAACGATCTTTCTACCTATTCCTCACATCTGCGCAATATGAAGGATTTTCTGCGCAATTCCGGTCCTGCAACTCTCGTTCTTGCCGATGAAATGGGTTCTGGAACTGAGCCACAGATCGGTGGTGCTCTCGCTCAATCTATTTTATTCCGTCTTGGTGAATCGGGCTGCTTTGGTGTTGTCACCACTCACTATCAAAATCTGAAGACTTTTGCTGATGAAACCTCCGGATTTATCAATGGCGCAATGCTCTACGATCGCCAACACCTGCGTCCTACATTCCAACTTTCTGTAGGAAATCCCGGCAGTTCATTTGCCATTGAGATTGCCCGAAATATCGGCTTGCCCGCAGATGTAATTGATATGGCTAAAGATCTTGTCGGTTCCGACTATGTTAATTCCGATAAATATCTTCTCGATATTGCTCGCGACCGTAAATATTGGAGCAATAAGCGTCAGAGTATCAAGGAAAAGGAGCAGCATCTTGATCGCCTTCTTGAAAAATATGAAGATACAGCCTCCGACCTGAAGCAAAAACGTGCTGAAATTCTTAAAGATGCTCGTGAAGAGGCTCAGGAGATATTAAAATCTGCCAATGCCCGTCTTGAAAAGGCTATACGCGATATTAAGAATGCAGAAGCTGAAAAAGAACGCACTAAGAAAATTCGCCGTGAACTCGAGGATTATAAGGAAAGCTTAAAAGAGCCGGCAGAAGATAAGACGGTGCCTGATGCTCTTAAACCACTAAAACACAAAAGTAAGAAATCTCGGGAAGAATCCTCCAAGAATATTAAATCTCCGGCTGCAAAACCTGTACTTACTCCTGGCGATTGGGTAAAGATGGATGGTTCAGGTTCGTCAGGTCAGATTATTAGTATACAAGGTAAAAAAGCAGAAGTTGCATTCGGTCCTCTTCGCACTTCGGTCGATCTCTCACGTCTTTCTGCTACTCAGAAACCCAAGCAATCTGCAGCTTCTCAGACACTTTCTGTGTCCAGTCAAACGTCTGAAGACAGCCGACGTCGTCAACTGAATTTCAAAAATGAGATTGATGTTCGTGGAATGCGAGCCGACGAAGCCCTGCAGGCTGTAACATACTTCTTAGACGATGCTGTGCAATTCTCTGCCGGTAAAGTCCGTATCCTTCATGGCACTGGTCATGGAATACTGAAGACTCTAATACGCGAACAGCTACGTGTAAATCCCAATGTGAAATCCTATCACGACGAGGATGTACGCTTTGGAGGAGCCGGCATCACAATTGTCCACCTTTCCTGAACCTGGTGGAGCTTTCGATAAGATTTATATTTTAGTCGTTACGACTGGAGAAGCATCTTGAATTGTGTTAGTGTTGATGCTCGAATTTTACAAAAGTCAACAATTTCTTGCACAATTCAAAATTTATACGTACCTTTGTAGAAAGTTGCTTAGACTTATTGATCGTGAATAAGTAAAAACAATTTCTTATCCAACCTATAATTGACCAAACACATGAAGAACTTAAAAATGTACATCAACGGTAAATTCGTTGAAAGCAAATCAGGCAAATGGATCGACGTTCTTAATCCTTCTACCGAAGAAGTTATCGCTCGCCAGCCTGAAGGAACTAAAGAAGATGTAGAAGAAGCTATCGACGCTGCCCGCAAGGCTCAGAAAGCATGGGAAAAGACTCCGGCTATCCAGCGTGCTTCCTATCTCCTTAAGATTGCTGAAGGCATTAAAGAACGCCGCAATGAATTTATCGAAATCATAATGCGAGAACAGGGAAAGACCCGCAATTGGGCTACCATCGAAGTAGATGCCACTATAGGATATTTCGAATATATGGCATCATTCGCACGCCACATAGAAGGCGAGATCATCCCCAGCGACAATCCAGGCGAAACTATTCTCCTTTCCAAGAAGCCAATCGGCGTCGTAGCCGGAATTCTTCCATGGAATTTCCCCTTCTTCCTCATTGCCCGCAAAGCCGGGGCTGCTCTTATCGCCGGCTGCTCTATCGTAGTTAAGCCCTCGCAGCTAACTCCTGAAAACTGCTGTGTATTTGCGGAAGTCGTTGACAAAGCTGGTCTTCCTGCAGGTCTCTTCAATGTTGTGACTGGTAAGGGTAGCGTAGTAGGGCATGAACTCGCTGCAAGTCCGAAGATTGATATCGTCAGTGTCACAGGTTCTGTTGGAGCTGGCGAAAGCATCATGAAAGACGCTGCTGCCAATATCACAAAAGTATCTCTCGAACTCGGTGGCAAAGCTCCGGTCATCGTATTCCCTGACGCAGACCTCGACCTCGCAGCTCAAGCTATTCTCGACAGCCGTATCGGCAACAATGGCCAGATTTGCAACAACGCCGAGCGCCTCTACGTACATAAGGATGTAAAGGATGCTCTCACTAAGAAACTTATTGAAAAATTTGAGGCTGTGAAAGTGGGTGATCCATTCTCTGCCGACGATATCGATATGGGCCCGCTTGTAGAAGCACGTGCTCTTGAAAGTGTAGAAGCTAAAGTGGCAAAAGCTGTTGAGCAGGGTGCCAAAGTTCTTTGTGGAGGCCATCGCGTAGGCGACAAGGGCTATTTCTATGCTGCTACATTGCTCGACGATTGCCGTCAGGATATGGATATTGCTCATGAAGAAACCTTTGGTCCGGTGCTTCCTATCATCGTTTGGGATAACATCGACCAGGTTATTGCTTGGGCAAATGATTGCGAATACGGTTTGGCTTCATCAATTTTCACCAACGACATCAACAGTGCTGCTCGTTGTATCAGAGAACTTGAATTTGGAGAGACCTACGTCAATCGCTTCCATTTCGAGGCAATCCAGGGCTTCCATGCCGGTGTGAAGAAGAGTGGAATTGGAGGTGCCGACGGCAAGCATGGCGTAGAAGAATACCTACGCACTCACGTCACTTATCTCCAAACCCATTGAATATTATGATGATAATTTCATGTATGCATTATAGCATTAGTCCTGAAGTGGCTTGATTATGCATTATGCATTATGAATTATGAATTATGCGTTAATGAAAGTTGGACTTTTTATTCCCTGTTATGTAGATGCCCTGTACCCTGAGGTCGGGGTATCTACTTATAAACTCTTACGTAGTTTAGGGATAGATGTATATTATCCGGAAAAGCAGACTTGTTGCGGGCAACCTATGGGGAATGCAGGATTTCAGGGAAAAGCAGACAAACTCGTCAAGAGTTTCGATGAGCTTTTCCGTGATTTCGACTATGTGGTGGCTCCTTCGGCAAGCTGTGCATCTTATGTCAGGTTTTTCCATCCAAAGATTGCCGGCCATGAATGTGAGGCAGCCGGGAAAACTGTTGATTTAGTGGAGTTTCTTCATGATATCCTCAAAGTGAAATCTCTTCCATCCAAATTCCCCCATAAGGTGAGCCTTCACAACAGTTGTCATGGAGTGCGTGAATTGGGGCTGTCGTCACCAACTGAACGTAATATTCCGAAATTCAATAAAATCAAGGATCTCTTGGGATTGGTGGATGGAATCACTGTATTTGAACCTGAACGTCCCGACGAATGCTGTGGCTTCGGAGGAATGTTCTCCGTTGAAGAAACAGGCGTCTCCACCAAGATGGGGCTCGACAAGCTGCATCGGCACATAGCTACCGGTGCAGAATTTATCACCGGTCCCGACTCCTCTTGCCTCATGCACATGCAAGGCATTGCCTCCAAGCAGAATCTCCCTATTAAGTTTATCCACGTCGCCCAAATCCTATCCGGTGATCTTTAATCGTTAATAATTGATCGTTGATCGTTAATAATTGATCGTTGATCGTTGATCGTTAATCGTTAAAAAAATGAGTACTCAACATGCGAAAAAAGCGAATGAATTCGTGAAATTGACCGACGTTGTCGACCGTCACGACGCCACATTTTGGTCAGTACGCGTCAAACGTGACACCATGGCTCATGAAGTACCCGAATGGGAGGATCTCCGCGAGGCTGCAAGCCGGATTAAGAAGCATACCGTGACTCATCTTGCCGACTATCTTGAGAAGTTTGCTGCAAATGCCGAGCGCAATGGTGTTCATGTCCATTGGGCGAAAGATGCTGATGAATACAATGCCATTGTCCTTGATATTCTGGATAAGCATAATGTCAAGAAGGTGGTTAAGAGCAAATCGATGCTTACTGAAGAATGTGGTCTCAACGATAGTCTGATTTCCCATGGCATTGATGTAGTGGAGACAGACCTTGGCGAGCGCATTTTGCAATTGCTTGGTGTGCCACCGAGCCATATTGTGATGCCTGCCATCCACATCACCCGAGAGCAGGTGCTCGAGTGCTTCCGTGGCCACGGCATCATTCAGAAGCATGGTCAAGAAGCTGCCGATAGCATGCATGCCGACCTTAAGACTCTGGAAGAGAAGGCTGATCCTACTTTCCTCACTCGCTGCGCAAGATATCATCTTCGCGACAATTTCATGACTGCCGATTGCGGCATGACTGGTGCTAATTTCGGTATCGCAGAGACTGGAGAAGTAGTGGTCTGCACCAACGAGGGCAATGCCGATATGAGCACATCAATCCCGCCCCTTCATATAGTGTCAATGGGCATTGAAAAACTCATCCCCGACTATGAGTCGATGGCTGTATTCCAACGTCTTCTCGCCCGCAATGGCACAGGCCAGCCCACCACAGTATACACTTCACATTTCCGTAAGCCACGTCCTGGATGCGAAATGCATATTGTTCTTGTCGACAATGGGCGAAGTAATATTTTAGGAAATGAAGATCATTGGCAGACACTTAAGTGTATGCGTTGCGGCGCGTGTATGAACACCTGTCCGGTATATCGCCGATCAGGGGGATATTCATATTCTTATTTTATTCCAGGTCCAATTGGTGTCAATCTCGGTATGCTGCGTGATAGTGATTTGCACTATGGCAATTGCTCGGCATGTTCGCTCTGTTGCTCTTGCGATAATGTTTGTCCGGTGAAAGTCGATCTCTCCACACAAATATATAAATGGCGTCAGCAGCTCGACAGTATGCACCATGCAGATCCGATGAAGAAGACAATGTCGGAAGGAATGAAAATAATGTTCGACCATCCTTCTCTTTATACGACTGCCTTGCGGGTAGCCCCCGTAGCCAACTGTTTGCCTGATTGGCTCACAGGGTTGGCTCTCGGTCCGTGGACCTACGGCCATACAATGCCCAAATTCGCAAAAAAATCCTTCCACGAACTCTGGAAAAAAGGATTGAAAGATGACTCGGAGAAGTGAGCCCACTCCCTTCAAAAGCACTTGTCAGGTCGGAGACCTGACATTAGTGTAGAAAACCCCAGGCTTCAGCCTGGGGCTTCCAAAACAAAAGCTCAGTAGCCTCGGAGAGGCGATTTGTGAACTCATCTTAAGTAAGACATATGTCAACTAAAGAATTAATATTAAAAACCCTCCGCCAAAATGTGCGCGAGACCTACGACAAGCCGGATCTCTCATTCTCAAAGCTGACTTTCCCAGACCCGGTGGCAGCCTTTATTCAGACAGCTACCACGTCTGCCGGAGCAAAAGTGATAAAAATGAAGGAAGGTGACGATATCAATGATCTGATTCGTCAGGCTTATCCAGAGGCAAAGACGATATCCAGCAATGTCCCCGGAGTAAAAGCCGACAAGAATCCTGACACTGTCAAGTGTCCCCAAGACCTTGATGGCACTGATGTCAGTGTCGTCTTAGGTGGCATTGGTTGTGCGGAAAACGCCTGCGTTTGGATACCTCAGACCATGCAGCAGCGTGCTGTATGTTTCATTTGCGAATACCTCGTCATTATAGTTGAAAAGAAAAATATCGTCAACAATATGCATGAGGCTTACGCCCGAATAGAAATGCCGGAAATGGGATTTGGAGCTTTCATTTCCGGTCCATCCAAGACTGCCGACATAGAGCAATCTCTCGTCTACGGCGCTCAATCTTCATGCGGCGTAACCCTTATCCTCCGCTAACTCTCACTACCCCGGGCATTAGCCTGGGGTAGTTGTCTCAAATCATACAATTAAATCACAACACTTCATACAATAGCTTCTTTTTATGATAGTTATGACTGCCGTTTCATATATACTCCCTCACACTTGGCAATGGAAGGAAGAAAATCTGGTATAGACGCATAAATGCAAATAGCTATATCAGCGTTCCACTCTAAAATCGACTTTATTCCCATAGCAACTTAGGTCTTTGATTGTTGGGTTATTCAAAAGTATCTCCGCTGCTTCGTTTGTCAGGCTGTTGCCGATAATGCTTACCTTTTCTAATAATGGGACATTGACAAGTCCTGACACATCGATAAGTTTATTACATGTATGAATGTCTATGACCCGGAGTTTTGTAAGATTTGAGAAATTAGGGAGCTTAGTTATAGCGCCCATCCAAATAAGTTTTAATATTTCCAGATTAGCCAACGTGGTAATAAAAGATATATCATCAAGTTTCTTGATGCTCACAAGGATAAGAGACCGTAAAGATGAAAAATCTTTTAACGTATTCCAATCCACTTTGGAAGCATTGCACCATGAAATTTCTAATTCTTCTAACTGTAAATTTTTTAGGAAAGACAAATCTTCAGCACCACCTCCTCGAAGTGTCAGATTACGAAGTTTGCTAAGCTCAACAATACTATCGAGATTCTTCTCTACACGTCCAAGATACAAAGTGTGTAAGGAATGGTAACGCAGTAGCCAACGGCAATCGATCTTTGCTTTGCCTGATTTCATTTCCGCATCTATTCCAAGGCTTTCAAGATCTGTGGAAAGAGACTTTAAGAAAGAGTAATCCTTGCAATCAAAGAGACTAAGTTTAAGGCTTTTGAGATTTTGCATTTCCGATAAAACGGAGAAATCAGACTCCTGCCCCCACTTACAATCTATAATCAAATTTGACACAGACGGGATAAAGGATAGAAAACTTAGATTCCACCCATTATATTCTTCTCTATAGTGTCCGGCATATACTCTGAAAGCCACATCGGATCTTTTACGGAAAAGATCATTAAGAGTTTTCAAAGCCTTATCGGATATATAATCACAAATCTGAATGGTTATAGTATCTTCTTTCGGAAGAGAAACTATATCATTAATAAATGCGTCATTTATGTCAGTATCAAGTACATATTTAAGTGCTGAAAACAGATCTTGACTTTTCTGTGAAGAATTTATAATGTTGATTCTATGATGCATAATATGAATGATTTTTTGCTGTGTCTTGCTATTATTGAACGCAACATTTTGTTTAGAACTCTATGTCGGAGTGGTAATAGAGGGTGTCGACGGGGTGAAGACTGGCGGGGAGGATTTCGTAGGTGATGCGAATATGGCATTGGGAGTTGTCAGGAGAGTCATACAGCTCTGCATTCTTTATGTATTTAGTGCTGTCTATAGCCCATTCTGCTTCCAAAAAACGGCGTTTGCCCTCGAAAACTTCCTCCGGCGTGGCAATATTGTAGATCGCAACCCTGTCTTCAGGGATAATTCCTATCACGGAAAGATGGTCCGGCACTCCACGCTGCCGTAGATCCGGCATACGCATAAACAACTCCAGCACCGCACTGTCAGGATGTAAATCACCGTGATACATCGTTTCTGCCGCACGGAGCATCGCAAAGGTATCAGCCGAAGTGAGAGTATCACCCCTGCCGTAATCTTTTCCCGCTCCACCGCTGCAAGCTGCCAACGTCAGGGAGATAAAAGAGGATATGAACAGAAGTGCTTTCATTTTGCTCATCGGCTTAGAGGGGGATTGATGTTTTACAAAGTGCAAATTTAACGATTTTTCCTGATAATTTGGGCGTTAGACGCAATAAAGTTGCTGTCTTATTGCCTGAAATTTTCTATTACAAAGAAAAATCCGATCCAAGTTCCAAGGCAATAGATGA
>CAZGGB010000110.1:0-9275 GCA_964525115.1 uncultured Sangeribacter sp.
AATAAAAATTATTGACGGTCAAAATAATACCAATAAGTATTTCTGAAAGAGGGATCGCCACGGCGGTTGCTGTATTGGTTGAATAATTGGAGCTGCTGATCAGAGACTATGTAGCGTTCCCATTCCTCCTGCGGGGCATCAGTACCTGCAAGATATATCATCAGGGCTTGCTGATAAAGGTTTTTATAGCGTGGTTCCCCGCGTTGCATACAGTAGGTGTCATAATCCATCTTAAAAGTATCCATGTCTTTCAGCAGTAAGTCGGTGCAAAGAAGATAATCGAGTGCCACGGTATTTCGAGGATTCGATTCGAGAAGCTCAAGGATGATATTGCGACAGTTATCGCCCAGACGGATGTTGTCTTTATCGTTTGAAACGGCACGCCGGCGCATTATGTCAGCTTCCACATCGGGGGCAATTAAGCCGGGAGTGTGACGTTTGCTCCAGTCGGCATATGCACGAGTGCGGTCGAGGATACGCAGATATTTGAGTGCAGCTGCCGTGTCTCCACTCACAAGATTGATCTCGGCAAGACGTTGCATCATTCTCACATTGCGGTTGCGCGGAGAGAATACATTGCGCATCATAGCAGCACGCTCTGCATAAGTCATATCCCCAAGTTCATAATAGAGATCATTCATCATATTGATGATCATAGGATGACTCTTCTCCCCTATTGTGGTAAGCGTTCCGAGGCTTTTTACGGGATAATTTAAAAGATAATCAGGGAGTGAATCCTGCATTGCGCTCGAAAGATAATAATAGAAGGCAGTGACATCATCGGGAGCTTCATCTCCATTGGAAAGCTTCTTTACAAGATCATAATTCCTATTGTAGAAGGCATCAGAAATAGCAAGGCGACGCTCATATTTCATTTGCGGAAGTTCCGGAGTCGCTATGCCCGGATAAAGAAGGGCATCGGCATATGGCAACGCATACGCCTTGCAAAGGATGGCTGGAAACCCCAAACTTACGACGAGGGCTAAAACTGCTGTAATCCATGCCTTCCGATCTTGCTTTGATCCACATCGTTTGATGGCAAAAAGAATTATTATTAAGGCGGTCAACAAAGCCCCAAAACCAAATGCCCAATATGCCACTGCAACTAATACAGGAGAAAGGTCGATATTGACAGTCTCTTTCCAACTCAACTTAATCTCTGCAACCCCCAATAATATTCCTCCAGACACACACAGGAAGAACGACAATGGTGTGAGTGCCGCCATGGAGCATCCTATCAATATCACAGCAACAATAAAAGTCAGCACCCAAGAGATAGTCTTAGGGACTAAGCGCAAACATACAATAGCGACACCGGCCACACAAGCAGCAATTGAGAGCGTAAGGATGATAGCCCCAATCCATGCATTGCTGTAAAACTGAGTGAACCAGTCGCCGGCAAGGCAACCAAGCCACGCCAGCTTGTCAAAGTAGGTCGAAATCCAATCCGGAGTGTTCAGGAATATCTGATTTTGCTCCTGCCAATGGATGTGACCCGAATAGCAAAGGGCATACCATATTGTAAGGGCAACGCAGCAAATGAGAGAAATGGATATGAGAATGTATTTTTTCATTTTTTAACTGACACGTTGGTGAGTTCACCTTTCCCGACCATCGAGCGTACACTGCGCATGTCGAGACTTATCTTTTCGGCTATGAAATCAGGGGCATTGAAAGAGTGAAGAGCCTCGTCGTAGTATTTTCTGGGACTGCGTTGAGGCATTAGGAAAGGTTTTGTAGCCTTTCCATCCTTCCCTATGCAAGATAGATATAGATTGCCATACATACCGTCGCGACGCTTGCTATTGAATAGAAACCATCCCCCTCCGGGGCTCCAATTATGATAGGCGTCGCTCCACTCACTATTGATCTCATCAAGACTACGCGATTCACCTGTCGTCAGATCCAAGATCCAAAGATCGGCATCGGCATGATGTATCGGCGAAGTGCCATGGTCTGTCAAATTATACATCAGGTATCTGCCATCATACGAAGGACGAGGAAGACTTACGCTCTTACCTATTGCATCTGCCGACACAAGTGTATCAATCTTTGATCCGAATTTGCCGGCCTCAGCATCGAAATCGATGCTGCAAAGGCTATATTTCAGCCTGCCGTAGTCTGCCGGCATATTGACTGAATCAGCCAAGCAGAAATATATCTTCTTCCCATCGGGAGAAAAAGCCGGGGTGGTTTCGCATCGAGGTGTAGCCACAATAGGCGACGTAATGAGCCGGTCGGTCTCGGTGTCAAGCACAATAAGATCGGAAAACACGTCCCATGGTTCGATATTATGGTCTTTGTCGAGATAAAAGGTCTGCACTATCTTATTGACAGAGTAAGCCACATATCTTCCATCCGGATGCCAATAGCCATATGTGGCATTTCCGGCTGTCTCCGGAGCTTTCGTATTCAGATATACAGTTTTATCACCCTTCTTGAGCAGCGTGCCACCGTTTTTGCCACGTATATGTATCGAGAATTGGTCGGCACTTCCGCGATTGGAATAATGGCAATTCATACATTTTCCTTCAATGGCAGTTTCTTCAAGCACAGGAGTCTCCTCAAACGACGACAATTCCCGCTGATAGATGCCAATCTTGCTGAAAGTCTGATAACCGGGCGCTATCTTACGGTAGACCACTCCATAGTCTTCCAAAGGGACATTGCTGACGTGCATCACAAACGGAGCATATCGATGCCACTTTCCATCCTTATTCTTGACACTGACATCAAACGTAAGGTCTCCACCAACGTTTTTTGCAGTCAGCTCATGCCATTTCTTTTCATCAAACTCGGCAGTCGCCCCTAAAGCTTCGAGTTCGCCAACTTTAGAACCCGTCACTTTGACATAGAGCTGCTCAGCATCAGGATAGTTGACATCGAAATTCATTGGAGCGATTTGCGCAGGGATAGTGACATCCGTATAGTCCGGGAAAATATCCGGAAGTTCGGCAGATGGAGCCATTTCCGGAGGTCTTTCCCCGGAGCATGCTGCCAACATCATGCATGCGCAAAGGCATATGCTTAGCTCACGCAAAGTCGCAAAGACGTTATTTAGAGAAAGAGGTTTATTCATGAGTGGATTGATATTCTGGTGTGCCGTTTTTTTGTTGTTGATTATTGGAGTAATTGAGGAAGTATACTCCATATGAGCCCGGGGCTGCATTCTGCCATGCGCCGGGATTATTTTTATTAGTCATCACAGCTTTGGCAAGCGCAGCCGTAGATTGCTGCACCTCTCTGCTTATCGGGAAAGGCAAGCCATCGAATGAAGGGTGACTGAAAGTCCAATACATGGCTATTGCCTCCTGCACATGGCGAGGTAAAGGTTGCTGACCAAAACGATCGGCATAGTAATTGCATACACCGGCAAGAGTGGCAAGGTCTCCTTTCAGCATTGTGGTGGCGCAAAAGTAGTCCCAAGCGAGTCGGTTGTTGCCATTCCCGTCGAGCACAAGCATGGCCAGTATCTTATCAAGTTGGGAATGATAATAAAATCCATCTTTCGTGAAACCGTTACGACGCAACTGACCATAAATGGGGTGCGCCTCAACTGCACTGTCGTTGCCAAGAAGAGTTTCCGCCTGTTTAGCCCAATCCTTGTAGAAAAGACTATTGCGGAGGAAGCCTATATATTTTGCAGCTACATCATAATTGCCATTGATTATCATGCATTCAGCCAATCGCTTCATAAAGCGCCCGCTCTTGCGATCGTTCATTATAGCTTCTTGAAGGTCGAATGATGTGGAAAAGGCAATGTTGGTAAGTCCCAAGCGGAAAAGTGCCTCTGCAGTGATAAGTTGAGATGTATTGTCGAGCTTATAGTCACCGATCAATCCTTCTACGCCATTCTGATCAAATTGAAACATCGACTCAGTCAGTTGTCCGGTCATTCCCAATGCAAGGTTCAGAGCTTGCAGCGAGAAGGTATCAGTGGGACGATCTTTCTTTGCCCTCTCAATTATTTCCAACCAACGTCCTTGCCTGACGAGTGATTCATAAGCAAGCATACGGCTTTTGTCAGCATTGAAAGAAGCAGGCACATAAATAAATGCGAAGATCGCTACTGCGGCTGCCACTGCATACGAGATATATCCTTTCAAGCTTTTCTTGATCAGAGTGACAAGGGGGACAGCTGCCATGATGCCTATGATGATGAAGAATTTTGAGGGATAGACTTCCGGAATCCGATAATAATTTATTCCTAACATGAGGCTGCTCAATGGGTATTGTCCGAACCATAGCTTATGGATAGCTACTACAGCAAGCCAACCTACCAAAAGCGCCACATTAGCTCCCTTATGGCGCAATATGCAACATGTGGAGATAAAAATAAAGGCAATAGGCCCGGCAAGCCAATAAAGTAGACAGAAAGCAGCAAATATTATCAGAGTGTCTGAAACTACAGCCTGACGGGGGAACACTGTCAACACATAGGTGAATAGGGAGGTAAGGAGCATGGCTACCGCTAAGGAAAAGAGTATGTTTTCATCGCCCATCCCACCTAAATAGACAATTGAAGGGAGAGCAGAGAGGGCGTAAGCTATTTCCGAGACGGCACAACGACGGCATGCCAAGCCTAAGAATACCTGCGTCAGGGTCAGCACAAGGGCAGCAAGCAAGCTTCCGTAAAGGGGTACATAGTAGAACTGTACGACGAATTCAGAAAGATCGTCGGCAAATCCTCCGGGAACGGATATGGCATGGGTGAAATAGCTGCCCGTGAACTGGAAGAGCTGGTATTGTTCCTGATAGAGGAGATATTGGGGGACTTTGAGCCAGAGGAATAGGAATGAAGCTATAAAGAATATAGCTGAAAACAATGCAGCTACCATAAAGCGCCTCTCCGAGGCTACTGAGTATAGGATCTTACCCCAGGCTGAAGCCTGGGGTTTCGACATAATAGTCAGGTCTCCGACCTGAGTAGAAGGATTTGAAGTTGATGAATTTGACGGCTTTTCCATAATTATTACTTAACTTTTGTAGGGATGCGCTCGTCGGAGAGGATCGCGTCAACTGCCGCACGGGTGTCAAATTCAACTTTTTCTTTTGTGAAGTCGGGGGTATTGAAGGAGAACAGTGATTGCGAATAGTACTCTTCAGGATCTTTCTGGGGCAGGAGGAATGGTTTTGAGAAGTGTCCCTTGTCGTCAATGCTTGTTAAGTAAAGATGCGAATATAGCCCATCTTGACGCCTTGAAGTGAAGACAACCCAATGGCTGTTGTCGCTCCAATTGTGAAAACTGTCTGCCTCATCACTGTTGATTTCTTCTGCCGGGCGCGCCTCACCTGAGGCAAGATCAAGAATCCATTGGTCTGCTTCCTTATGCCATATGCTGAAATAGCCGTAGTCGCCGAGCGTGAACAGCACATATTTGCCATCATATGAAGGGCGTGGCCAAGTTACACTTTTGTCCATGTCTACTGCATTGAAAAGAGTATCGACCTGCGACCCAAACTTTCCTGTTTTCGCATCGAATGCAATACGGCAAAGGTTGTATTGCTCCTCCTTGTGTTCTAATGGATAATTCTTCTGAAGGCAAGTCGTAAAGTATAGCCATTTGCCATCCGGAGAAAATGATGGGGTATTTTCAGACCATTCTTTAGTATTGAGCAAAGTGTCGCGCAAGATTTCATTCTTTTCAGTGTCATAAACAATCACGTCTGACGAAAGGTCGAACACCTCCAATCGCTTATGTCCTGAAATATGAAATCCTTGACGGGTCTGATTCGTAGAGAAAGCGCAGAAGCGTCCATCCGGATGCCAATAGGGATAGACCATTGAGCCGCCGAGTGTATCGTTGGAGGCTTTCAACCAGGTGCACTCACCTCTTTTGGAGACCATTGTAGCCCCATGCTCACCACGCACATGGAATACGAAGTCTTTCGGATTTGTACGGTTCGGTGTGTGGCAATTGTAGCATTGACCGTCGGTCATTGTGTTTTCGATTATTGGATATTCATCGAAATTGCTGAGGTCGCGCTGGTAGATACCCATTTTGCTATATACTTCATAGCCCGGGGCAATGCGGCGGTAGGTCAATCCATATTCATCCAATGGGTATTGGCTTACGTTGATCTTGAAATCGTCATATTGAAGCCATTTGCCATCTATTTTAGCATACACAGATACTGTCAAAGACTTTCCCTTATTCTCTTCGATAATTCGGTGCCATTTTTCTATGTCAAAGTCTGCATATTTGCCATTGGCGTGGAGTTCTTGGCCGTTGGTGCCTTTTATAGTCACGTCGACACGCTCGGCTCCTTCGACAGAGAAGTTGAGGGGGGCTATCTCAGCAGGGACTGTCACACCAACATAATCAGGGAATATCGAGGGTAGGGAGTTGACTTTCTTCACATCGGTTGGTTTTTCAGCACACCCCATCAACACTAACAACATACAACAAACAGAACACCGCAAGACATTGATTATCCTCTGTGTGCCCTCTGTGCGAGACTTATAATTCATAGGATTATTCATTGGATATGAGATAATGGTAAAGTGTATGGCGATAGGGCTCTATCAATTCTGGATTTTTTGAGGTCCAGGCTTTTGCAAAGCCACGCAGGGATTGCTCCACCATCGGCGACACCATATTCTGCGGGATTGGTTGTCCATTTTTCATTGATATGAATGCCAATGCCTGCTGTGCCAGAAGCGGATTATACTGCGGATACGATTGAGCCACGATGCCCATATGCTGCACAAACCCATTAAGATCGCGCTGCAGCAGAGGATATAGAATCAAGTATTGGCGGGCAAGGTCATTGCTCGGGTCCTTGATGAAAAGCTGCTGTAATGTCTTGTCGAGTTCCACTTCGCTGAAAAGATAATCTTCATCCACCATCCTTTGTCGCATCTGGCCATAGAGAGTGGGGTCAATCGCGGAAAGATCTTTAATTTGATTAAGATTACGCTGTGCCCATTTCCGATAAAATATAGTGTTTTCAAGCATCCGAAGGTATTTTTCAGCGAGCTTGTATTCTCCCCGAATAATAGCAGTCTCAGCGAGCCGCTTTACTGCACGACTGCTCTTGTTGTAGTTTGGTATAGCTTCCATGCCTTCGAAATAGAAGCGTTGGGCACTGTTGATCAATCCAAGTTGGAAGAAGATTTCTCCAGTGGTCCAAGAGGAGATAGTTTCTTTTGAGAAGGGAGGTATTAATCCTTCAGCACCATTCTGATAATAGTCAAATGCTCGTGAGTCAAATTGCCCAGTCATTCCTGAGGCAAGGTTTGTTGCGCTTACACTTATAAGGAGATCCGGCGGATACTTGGCTGAATATCGCAAGATTCCATCCCAGTCGTTGGCGCGCACCATGTAGTCATAATCTATCAAACGATAAGTTTTCTTATCATAGGCTTTGGGATAAAGACGTAATGCAGGGACAACCACAAATAAGACCAGTATAGGAAGGACTCTTTTCATAGAAGCATCTCCGAGAGCCATAAGATACGCTACGATTGGAACAATTACGCATAATGCCTCGACAATCAGTTGATATCCTTTCAGCACGTCAGGCGTTAATAAATAGCCTATGCCAATCAATTGATATGATAAAGGATAAGTGATGAAATTCGACCAAAGGCAGAAATTAGCTATGATAGCTAATATTGCTATTGTAGCCCCAACAGCTTTTTCTGCGACAGATATTTGTCGGCTAAAGCAAGTGTATGCAATGATCAGCAGGGTAAAGACTATCGTGCTGGGGCCCGCAAGCCAATATAGCAGCGACGTGGCAACGATCATTCGAAGATATTTTTCTGTGCTTGTAAAGCCAACGTCAGTAGATAGATATATATATGCACCGTAGGTAACTATTAAAAGGGCTGTAATAAAACCGAGTGTCACATTCTGATTGCCAAGGAATAGCCATAAGAATATTAGAGGAAGAAGCGATAGAATTAAATTGATGACTGAGTTCCTTTTTTTTGCGAATATATGGCAAATTAAGTAGCATGCCAATCCAAATAGCACCATCAGAAGACTCATCACAGCTCCTCCGATCCAATAGTTGTTGAAGAATTGAGTCAGGAATTCACCAAAGTATATGGCAATTCCTGCAGGACGCAAGGCAAAATCGGCAAAATATGTGCCGGTGGTCTGGAAAAGTTGCATCTCCTCCCGATAGCCAAGGGCTGCCCGATATGGGAATGCCCAAAACCAGTATAAAGCGGCTGCAATCGCCGCAAAGGCAGCGACGATGAGCGTACTCTTTACGGCAGTCGGTGTTGTATTCTTGTGAATGTCGTCAGTAAGGCTTTCTTTTGCCATGATGTCTGTTAGCTATATTATTTGACAAAAATACAATTTTTTGCCAACATATGCAAATAAAAATGCGGCAGTAAGCACGCTGAGCGTTCTTACTATTACTGTGGTTCGCCGTAGCGGGATTTGAGAAGGTCGTAGGCAGTGCCGGGACCGACTGAGCGCATAAGGTCGTGGATCAACTTGATGTAGCTTTCGTTGTAGGTGCGAAGGGAGTCGGCAAGGGAGTTTGCATAGACTGTATCTCCTTTTTCACGCAGGTACTTGATGTGCTGTGATTGGTTCCACTGCACTTTGTCATGGTCTTGCTTCAAGACTTTCCAAGCCTGCAGAAGATCATTCTGAGGCGTGCCTTGGCCGCTCGATACGCTGTCGATCACTATTGTGATTTCTCCCGGTTCAGTCACTATAAGGAGATCTTGAGTTCCATAACGCACCCGCTTATCAATAGTCACGCGCGCAAGGAACTCTCCCTTATGTCCACGAAACTCGAATTTACCGTTCTTTATGACTGTAGAATCCACTCCAATGCTATCTTCATAGGCCTTTGTACCATAAGGCACCAAAAAGACCCTTTCCCCGTCGAGCCGAGATTGTGAAGTCGACCCCTTAATCACATATTCCTCCTTGTTGCCAGTGCAACAGACAGCTCCTACACTAATAAGAGCAAGCAACAAATAAAACAATTTTTTCATATCATTGATGTAATTTAAGTTTCGCAAACTCAACTTATCCTCCAGCCATCGATGCGGCGGGTATTGGAAGAAAAGCTGACCCCTATATTGAAGATCTTACGTGAGTCTGTCGCAAATTTGCGGGCATATTGCTTCTCCTCTATCTGGCGCAACGCCTCCTCCGGAGTAGCATCATATTTCAGCTCGATGACGTAAATGTATTTAGGAGTCTCTATCAGCAGGTCGATACGCCCGTCGGAGGTATGTACCTCTGCTTTCGCGTCAATCCCTATCAGTGTGGTCAGTATATAGAAGGCATTGTGGAAGT
>CAZGGB010000111.1:0-9254 GCA_964525115.1 uncultured Sangeribacter sp.
GGCACCTCCGTAAAAATCGGTTACGAAAAGTGCTTTAGAGCCGAGAGGATTGACCTGACAGACCAATTGTTATATCAATAATTCAATATGGAAGCCAACCTTCAGAATCGTAGGTATCTGGATGGCAGATGGTAAGTTTGTGAGGTTCGGAGCCATAGCCAAGATAGTTCTTTTTGTAATTGTCAAGTTCTTCAGAAGTCAAAGGACGGACAAGACGGGTTAGACAATTAAAATTGCTTAGTAAAGGATTGGGAACTTCTGCATGACATTCAGTTATATCAAAATAAAAAATCTTAATTGATATTGGAATTTCTCCGTCTTCAGAAATAAAATATCCGTATGTAAATTCTTGCAAATCTCCCATCTGAAAGCAGCTATAAGGTAAGTAACAACAAATTGGCAAATAACGATTACCTGATTTTGCTTTAATATCAGAAACTAAAAACATCCTCATTTTAGTTACTTTCAGATTTCTCCGCATAATTTCTATAACATAGTCATCTGGAATAATCCAATCTTCATAGTTTGTTTGTTCATAGAAAGGAGATTTTTTATCAACGTAAATATCAATTATTTTTTTTAGCCATGCGTATCTTTTACCTAAAACACCACCAAGATTTGACATGTCATTCCTATTTTTAAATGTTGTAGCACATCCTTTATACATAGAATGATAGGACTCATTCATTACACTATTTAGATTACAAAACTTGTAAGGAATAGTAACTGTAAAAGTCTGACTGTAAGAATAATTATAAGCTTGGCACTTATCTCCCTTGGCATCAACATATCTAACATTTGAAGAATCTTGAACATTTCTATCTTGTATAACCCAATATTTATTAGAATTATCTTTCAAGATCACATCATCAATTATGGCAGAGCAAGGCTTGATAATAAGTGAGTATATTATTGTTTTGTTTTTCCCTTCTATAGTAATCTTGCTTTCAATTGCGGGATCATCAGGGCCCATAGCACCAATGGAGATATAAAAATTTTCATCTTTTTCTATCGAAATAGATGATTTATATAATTCATTATATTTCGTAAGGTTGCCGACAGATGAATATACCTGTCCTGCTCCTTTAGCAGCAAATGATTCTTTACAATATGTATATCCCAATGAAATATCAGTGGATATCCTTCCTTCAAGAGGCCATTCAAGTGTTGAGGATATATTAATAGCTGAAATATCAGTTTCTGAATCATTGACATAGACACGGAAAGGGATGTCGATAAATGAGTTGAAGCAGTTGGGGTCGAAACCGTCGATTTCAATGGTTTGTTTATCGTGGTCGATTTTTACACGTTCCCCGTCAAGGGGTATTATGGCAAATGGCTTGTCGGTAGGGATAACAGGCTCGTATGGGTGTTCTTCTGCAACCTTCTGACTTAAAATAATATCTACTGCAAGTTGATTCCCTTTATCGGTGATTGCCGATACTCGACATTTTCCAGACAATGGACTATCTTCCGAATTCTCTGCTTTCGTACCGATTGATATTGCCATATCTGAAAGTCTGTCTACATTAAATGCTAAGGCTGATGCATCATTGTCTGCTATATATTCTGCTGACCATGAAAGACCTTTTGATGTCAATATCCTGACTTCTACATTATTCGCAGCATCAGCTTCAAAATCTATTGAACCACGTGAAACAACAATGAAATTACCATAATCATCCATTGCAAAGGTGTTGCCTTCAAGATCCCAATCCTCCACAACTGAAAGGACAATGAGAGATTCTTTGGCAGCATATGCCTCTTCAGGTGTTGATTCACCTCTTCCACGCACTGACTGAATGGTCACAAGATACTTAGTGTTAGGCTTAACTTCAGAACGGTTAGCCCGCATATTGATGTTGACCCGATAGTATGAGGATTGAGTATCATCCTTATATTTTGCCTCAATTATCAATGCTGTAGATTCTAAGTCGCCTATATATGAATCGTAAGCCACAGAAGGGAAACAATAAATAGATTCCTTCAGTTGCTGCACACCACTCTCATCCGGCTCAGGCATTTCAATAAAATTTAGTTCGGTTTCGCTTAAATTCTCTCCTGAGAGTATACCTTGCACGTTACCAAATCGATTGCCAAGTTGACTCACTGAAGCCGATACAGGCACTGCATCACGCCAATTACATAGAGCCACTCCTTCTATAAAGAAATCTTCTTTAACAATATTTGCTACATCGATGCGAGCCACCATTCTTTGGAATCTCAAAGAAGTTGAGACTTTATAGCTTCCATTATCCATTGAAAACCTGAATGGGGAATTGCTATCCATTCTGCATATCATAGGTAGGGATTCGTGAGTATCGGGAGTGATTGGTGACTGATTGCTTAATAACAATATGTCATCGCCAGATGACTCAATGTCTCTACACCATGAATCAAGGTAATCACCAAAAGTATCAAAACCGGATGGTAAATAATGGTCGGCATTTGCAACCGCCAAAAGTTGATAATCAGTGTCAGGAGTTAACCTCAAAGGGATCTTGAACTTAAGGGTTCCAGGATTATTATTATCAATTTCAGCTCTTACAGCGGCAAGGGGTTTATCATTTTCTAATGAAGCGGATGCAGAGTAAAACAATAGATAAGCATGATCTATATTAGACTCAAAGTCATAAGAATTACCAGCTCTTGTTGCTGAAATATTCTCAACAGAAAAAGAAATCACAGCATCACCTGCACCACAATCGAAGACACTTCGGTTGCGTAGATCATCTGCACACCCGGTCATGATGAGCAACGACAAAACATACACAGAAGACAAAATGACAGATAGAGATTTCTTAATCATAAACTACAACAGAGTTGAGAAATATGATAACGTGAAAGATTAGAGATCCACGCCTTGGTTAACTTCATCCCATGGAGCCACAGTAATATTGGCTTTTATATTGGAATACCCCTCTGCATCCAACTTTGCTTCAGGATTCTTAGGGAAAAGACCAGACTCAGAGTTAAAACCTAAACTCTTTACAGAATTAATACTAACTTTATAAAATCTGTTGCGCATCACTTTAAATACATCCTTCTCAGTATCTGACACTCTTTCCCTATGAGCGATATTTACACGATAATATGATTTACCACCGGTAAATTTCACGATCTTATATGTCGGAGAAGAAGAAGGAGAATCCTCTGACACTGTACCAACACGAAGAGGAGAATCTTGGTGAGACTTTGAAATAGCAGAAGCATTGCCGGATGCAAGAGAATTCAAATATTGATTTGCATTCCCTTCATCTTTAAAAGTTATAATATGTTTTGTAGAGCTATCCAGTGCATAATCTATCACTCCATTTGCTTCATCATGAATGCCAACTGCATAATAATCTGAGCCGGAAGCAGGAGTTTCAGACATAATCTTAACAGATGAGTCTGTAGCATCAAAAGAATAATAATGTGCGGGGGTGGTGTCAAAACAAACTCCTATAAAAGTAGTATTGCCACTGATAGGCTTTGACACGATATTTTCAGACATATATGCGCAACCTGAAGCCGTAAAATTATCCTTAACTGCCGACAAATACTCACCTACACCACGTGAATAATTGTCGTACGTGCCATTTTTGTTATTGTCAATATAAGTAGTTGCATTATCATCGAAAACATCTGATCCATTGTGCACTACTCTCATTCTCTGGTTGTGTTGAAAAGTCTTAAAGGTTGCAGCTCCGAAAGTTATTCCGAAAGAAGAACCATCTACATTACCGGTTTTAACCTGAGTTTTTGCAACAAGTCTTACAAGTTCTACCTCGAATATATTTGATTCCGGCAATTCATTGGCAGAAGCAGCATAGACCACTTGCTGCTCTTTGCTTTTGCCGACCATAACAAAACCTTTATCTGTTTTTATATTTCCAAGTTCAGAAATAAACACCTTATTCTCATAGTCTGTCAGAGATATTCCAACAGTTGGATTAACATTTGATTTCTCAGATATGACATAGAGAGTCTTAAGACCATGGGAGACTTGGAGATTTACGAACGCTTCTCCTCCTGAAATTACAACATTCTTTGTTGTCTCCAGTTTTTGGTTTGCATCGAAAACGTGGATAGTTACATTATTAATTTTATTTTCCAAATCAGTAGACAAATCGTCTGCTCTCGTTTCCTCAACTGATAATCTGACTCTTACAGCTGCTGTTTTTTTCGCCGATGATATAGTAATGTCAAAAGGATTTCCATCACTTTTGCACGAAGTCAAGGAAGGCATCAGGAAAGCAAATGCCAGAGCTGAGACAGCAAGTCTAAAGATTTTCATGGTAATTATATATTTTAGTTATTTCTATATTGATATTTTGAGAGAGGGTTATGAAAGCTTTTAGTCGAGCTTGAGGACGGCGAGGAAGGCTTTCTGAGGCACCTCTACCCTACCGATCTGCTTCATGCGCTTCTTACCCTCTTTCTGCTTCTCAAGGAGCTTGCGCTTACGGCTGATGTCGCCACCGTAGCACTTCGCTGTCACATCCTTGCGGACAGCTTTGACAGTCTCGCGGGCAATGACCTTTGTACCGATAGCTGCCTGAATAGCAATGTCAAACTGCTGACGCGGTATCAATTCCTTGAGTTTCTCACACATTCTTCTTCCGAACTTCACAGAGTTGTCGGCATGAGTTAATGTAGAGAGTGCATCGACGCTCTCTCCATTCAGAAGGATATCAAGCTTTACAAGATTTGAGGGGCGGAAATCGTGGATATGATAGTCGAAGCTGGCATAGCCTTTAGAGATTGATTTCAGTTTGTCGTAGAAGTCGATCACGATTTCGCCAAGCGGCATATCGAATGTAATCTCCATACGGTTGCCGGAGATGTATTCCTGCTTGATGAGTTCTCCTCGCTTGCCGAGGCAAAGGGTCATGATTGGACCGATAAACTCAGCAGCAGTAATGACAGTGGCGCGGATGTATGGCTCTTCAATATGGTCAATGAGAGTTGGATCCGGGAGACCGGAAGGATTGTGCACCTCAAGTTTATTGCCCTTCTTGTCAAAGACGAAATAAGAAACGTTTGGCACAGTGGTGATAACGTCCATGTTGAACTCGCGTCCGAGACGCTCCTGAATGATCTCCATATGCAGGAGTCCAAGGAAGCCACAACGGAAGCCGAATCCAAGAGCTGCGGAAGATTCAGGTTGGAACGTGAGGGAGGCATCGTTGAGCTGGAGTTTTTCGAGCGAAGCACGAAGGTTTTCGAAATCTTCGGGATCAATGGGATATACACCTGCAAACACCATAGGCTTAACTTCCTCAAAACCTTCTATCGCCTTATCGCAAGGACGATTAACATGGGTGATGGTATCGCCAACCTTGACCTCACGCGAAGTCTTGATGCCGGAGATTATGTAGCCAACGTTTCCAGCCGAAAGTTCCTTACGCGGAGAAAGGTCGAGCTTAAGCACACCGATCTCATCGGCATGGTATTCTTTACCAGTGCTGACAAACTTCACGAAATCGCCGGTGCGAATAGTGCCATTGACAATCTTGAAATATGCAATGATGCCACGGAATGGATTGAAGACGGAATCGAAGATAAGAGCCTGCAAGGGGGCATCGGGATCTCCCTTAGGAGCAGGAACGCGGTCGACGATAGCCTTTAGAATTTCATCGACACCCATGCCGGTCTTGCCGGAAGCACGAATAATCTCAGATCGATCGCAACCAAGAAGATCGACAATCTGATCTTCCACCTCATCAGGATTAGCGCTTTCGAGGTCGCATTTGTTGATGACGGGGATAATCTCGAGATTATTATCAATAGCCATGTAAAGGTTTGAGATGGTCTGCGCCTGAATGCCTTGGCTTCCATCAACAATAAGGAGAGCACCTTCGCAAGCAGCTATAGAGCGCGACACCTCATAAGAAAAGTCAACGTGTCCCGGAGTGTCAATAAGGTTGAGAGTATAGTGCTCGCCATCTAATGCATAGTCCATCTGGATAGCATGACTCTTGATAGTAATGCCACGTTCACGCTCAAGGTCCATGTCGTCGAGGACCTGAGCCTCCATATCTTTAGCAGAAATGGTGTTGGTGCGTTCAAGGAGTCGGTCGGCAAGAGTAGACTTGCCGTGGTCAATATGGGCTATTATGCAGAAATTGCGGATATTTTTCATATTCAATAGTAAATTGGCTACAAATTTACAATTTTTTTCTAATATACGCAAATTTCACATCAGGGATTCACGCGCTGTGTCCAGTCAAGGGAATTATAATATGTTTCAGTTTGCTGGGTTGCGGAGCCCGGGAAATGACAGGACAGCCCAGAGTAAATAGAAGGGTCGAAGGCATTGTTGGTGCCATTGAAATTTTTAGTGGAGCATCCGGAGTAGACAGTAATATCCTTGAGTGCCAAATCGAAGGCATCGGTAAGAGTTTTAGAATCTAATTCTGACTCATCAAGATATTTCTTTGTAAACTGACCAAAATCATATAATCCAGTGCGGAGACGGCTATAGTTTTGCAGACCTAATTTGGAAGAAGGACGATTGCCATAGGCATAAATATCAGCAGCAGCTTGCGCAAGACGATCCAAGCCTTCTGTCTTCATCACAGTGACTGTGACAGCTAAATTCTGATCGTTATAATAATCGAAGAATGCCTTGCCAGCATTAGCGAGTTCGGGCTGAGGCGCCACGAGCATGGGAAGGGTGGTCTCATAGTTCATGCCAGGGCTCCAGTCTTCGGTAGGATAACCGGCAATATAATCGCATTTATCGCGCAATTGATAGACCACTTCCACTCCCATCATATAGCAACAGTCAAACCAAATGTAATCAAACATTCGAGAAGGAACAGCACGTGCCAGTTCCTTAATGTCGCAATAATCAGACACGCCCTCGTATTTATCCAAACCATAGCTTTTCTTCAATCCTTCCGGAGTCGGGACATCGTGGGTGGTGAAATTTGGAATCCAACCTGTGCCGTGGGACCAAAAAATCAAACCATAATTATCGGCAGGAGCTTCCGAAGCCAAATCACAAAACACTTGTCGCATACGAATAGGGTCAGTAGAGAAAATGTTTCGGTCATAGCTTTTGACCGGAATAAAACTCCATTGCCCCGACTCATCGGGAAGCAGCTCGGAAAGAGTAGCCTCAGAAGCAGATTGAGAAGCCACACTATAAAGAAGGACACGGACTTCCTGACCAAGCCCCTCAACATCAGAAGCAGCCTGCTTCATTTCGTTAACGTCATCGACAAGATAGGAAGCAAGATTATTGGAAGCAACAGCATAAATAAGCACGGTTCGCTTAGTGACCGGAGCAGAAGGCTCAATGGGTTCATCCTTCGAGTCTTTATGGCAAGAAGTGAAAGCAAAAAGCATTGCAGTTGCAATCAGCAAAGTGAAAATTTTATGAGATGGGGTCATAGTCAAAAGTTGATGTTAATGGGGTTTAGAAGATTATGGGATTATTGAGCTCCCTAACAAGATAATAACGAAATATTTCTCAAATTATTGCATGCAATTGTGGCGAAGAGTAGAGAGAAGCGGGTGGATAATTATAACTTGAATGAACCATGAGGGGGGTTGGTGTGTTAAAAATTAGAAAAAATTTGATTGCAATAGTTAAATATATATGAAAAAATCAATAATATGGTTGCTTACTGTGGTGATGGGAATCACATTTTGCGCTTTGCTATATTTTCAGATCACATATCTGGAAAATATGGTGAAGATGCGGGAATCACAGTTTTCTGAAGGGGCATGGCGCTCCATCTACGGAACCGTGTCGCTCCTCGAGCGGCGTGAGACCATGCACTTTCTGGAGCAAGACATAAAGATGCTCAATTCATATGACAACGACAGTGAGATGGGAACTTCAGAACTTCTGACCTCAGAAGAGCTCTTCCCTATCCCCCAACCCGGTAAAAATCCGGTGATTTCTTACCGGCCGCCCACAGAAAAAATAGAAAAACGATATCACGAGTTACAAGAAGCCATATGGGAACAATACGTCTACCAACGTGGACTTCTGAACGAAGTCATATTATCAATCTTATATGACGGCAGCCGGCGTCCAGTATTGGAACGAGCAGATGCAGATACGATCAAAAAAGTATTGACAGTGGAACTTGCAAACAATGGACTTGAAGTGCCATTCAGTTTCGCGGTGACAGACAACAACACGATCATTTACTCCACTCCGGATTATGACCCGGACAAATCGGAGAAAGAGATATATGCGGCTCGACTATTTCCGAACTCATATAGCCGATATGAAATAAAGGTGGAATTTCCGACAAAAGCCAATTACATTTATTCTTCGGTAAGATTTGTGATACCGACCTTAGCATTGACAATATTGCTCCTTGCGATATTCATCTTCACAATGATATTGGCATTCCGTCAGAAAAAAATCGGAGAGATGAAGACAGACTTCATCAACAACATGACACATGAACTCAAGACCCCGATATCCACAATCTCCTTAGCAGCACAAATGCTCAATGATGACTCAGTGAGGAAGTCTCCAGCCACACTGCATCACATATCTGAAGTGATAAACGCAGAGTCGAAACGACTTCGCTTCCAGGTGGAGAAAGTGCTTCAGATGTCGGTGTTTGAAAACAGCAGCAGCGCACTAAACTTTCACCGTGTAGATGCCAACAAGATCATAGCAAGCGTAGTCTCTACCTTCAAGCTGAAAGTAGAAAGATTCGGAGGACATCTGAGTTTCATAAACGATGCAGACGAAGCAATGGTCAACGTAGATGAAATGCAATTTACCAATGTCATCTTCAATCTTCTTGACAATGCAGTGAAATATCGCAATGAAGACGTAGAGCCAGAACTGACAGTCAGGACGACAGACGTAGACGGGAAGCGCCTTAGAATCCAGATACGCGACAATGGAATCGGGATGAGGAAAGAAGACCTGAAGAAAATCTTTGAGAAATTCTACCGCGTTCATACCGGCAACCGACATGACGTCAAAGGATTTGGATTGGGACTTGCTTATGTGCACAGGATGGTAACAATCTTCAACGGTACCATCTCAGTGGAGTCTGAGCTGGGCAAAGGATCTGAATTTACCATTGAACTCCCCCTTGCCGAAAGGCCTGAAACCGACGACAATGAAGGAGCCTGAACAACTTCAATTAAAAAAAATTGACATTTCGAAAGGAATAATTGCCTTTCGCGCGTTAATATAATATAGATTTATAAGTTTTGTAAAATTTATAAATCATAAGTAGCTCACAAAAATTAAACGATATATGAAAACCAAGCAGCTTGAAAGA
>CAZGGB010000112.1:0-9077 GCA_964525115.1 uncultured Sangeribacter sp.
AATATATGAAATTTTTGCTATATTTGCATCCTAATTTTTATTAGTCACTTATCCATTAATTTTTCGCATGAAACTTTTAATCCAAATAACTCTATTTTTATCCTGTTTGTCGCTGGCTTCCTGCAGTGGCGTGAAGGTGCCTACCGGCAATGTCACAGAAGCTCAAGAAGCCCCCAAACTTATACCGGATTATACCTCAATAGTTATCCCACCTAATATCGCGCCCCTGAATTTCGAAGTCGATATCCCCGGCGAGAACTACATCGCAAAAGTAACTTCTCCCGATGGCAAGTCGCTGATAGCCGAAGGAAATCCTATCCAGTGGGATCTGGATGACTGGCATAAACTTTTGGATGCTTCCAAAGGCAAAGACCTCCAATATGAAGTCTATGTTGAAAATGGCTCTGAATGGAAACTCTATCGCTTTTCAAATCATGTGGCAGAGGATCCCATCGACACCCATCTCAGCTATCGCCTCATCGAACCCTCTTTCGTGCAGTATTCAGGCATGTCAATCAATATGCGCGATCTCACTTCTTTCGATGAAATGGTAGTCTATAGCACTCCAAACCCCTGTGATGAGCGGAGGGGACAATGTGTCAATTGCCATGTCCCACGCAATCAGTATAAAGACCGGAGCTCGCAGTTTCATGTCCGCAAGACTAAGGGGGGCACGGTAGTGATGGCAGGCGACTCAGTATGCAAAGTCAATCTGAAGACTGACAGTACCATCTCCGCCGGCGTCTACCCAGCCTGGCATCCTACACTCGACCTTATCGCTTATTCCACCAACGACACAAAGCAAAAACTATTCGCCACTGGAAAAAGGAAGGTGGAGGTATATGACTCTTCTTCAGATCTCATCCTTTATGACATGAAGACACACGAGGTGAGCAATATCGCCAGTGATTCCCTGCTCCTTGAGACATTCCCCGGATGGGCTCCCGATGGCAAAAAGATTTATTACTCGGTGGCTCGTTATCCTGAAGGTGTAGTCCCGGATAGTGTCCCCTTCTATTATGAACTAATGCATTATGACATTGTGAGTCGAGATTTCGACCTTGCCACCCGTCGGTTTTCAGAACCAGATACTGTGGTATACGCTTCGGTAGACACTCTCAGTGCCCTTCTTCCCCGAATCTCCCCCGATGGCAGATATCTTCTCTATTGTCAGGCTCCATTCGGCACTTTCCATATATGGCATAAGGAAAGCGACTTGTATATGATGGATTTGGCTTCCGGGGAGACTCGCCCTCTGAAGAATGCCAACAGCGACGACACCGACAGCTACCATTCATGGTCGTCAAATTCAAGATGGATCGTTTTCAGTTCCCGTCGCGACGATGGCTCCTACACACGCCCTTATATCGCGTATATTTCGCCCGATGGAAAGGATTCGAAAGCTTTTGTCGTACCACAGGAATCTCCGGCATATTATCGTGAGTTGATGAAATCCTACAATGTGCCGGAATTCTTCAATGGAGAGTTCAACGGCAACCGCCATGAAATAGTCAAGGTGCTCGACCACGATCCAATACCTGCAAAATTCAAAACCAAGCAATGAAAAAATCCCAGCCCACCCATACCCTCGACGAGTCTAATAAGAATAATAAGATTGTTAAGCCTCATTGGTGCTACGATATTCTTCTGACTACGTCAGTCTTCATCCTCTTCTGCTATCTGATGCTCCCGGCGAGAAACTCGTATATGCTTAGGTGGTATGACGAGATGTCCTTTTTTGAGTCCACGCGCTTCTTTTTCCGCCAGATGCTCTATTATCCCGGTGGCTTATTGCGCTATGTCGGCTCATGGCTTACACAGCTTTTGTATTATCCCATTTTGGGAGGGGCAGTGTTGACCTTGCTATGGTTGCTGATGGCATGGCTGACTCAGAAGGTATTCCGCCTTTCGCGAGCGGCGTTCCCTCTCGCTTTTGTGGTCCCGATTGCCATGCTGGTGTCGATAGTTCAGATCGACGATGCCTGGGTATCGATGAAGTCGGTTGGATATATTTATTCAAACACCTTAGGTTATCTTTTCACAGTCGCTCTCCTCGCTCTTTATCGACTTGTCGAGAAGCGTCAGGTGGTGGCATTTGTGGCTATGCTGATAGCTGTTGGATGCTATTTCATAGCTGGTTTTTATGCACTTTTTGCCGCATTCATCGGGATTATTTTTATGGTTGCAGACAGCATACGGGGTAAAAAATATGCCGGGCTGGTCTATGCGGCAGTCGTCGTCATTGCGATCTTGATATTGCCAAACATGTATTATTCATATTTCCAACCTACTACTGTCGACAACGATTATCTCCTTCTCAGAGGTCTTCCTGATTTTCTTATGGAAGAGTTCGATATATATTTGTGGGTGCCGTTTATTGTTGCCACTGTCTTTATGCTGATTCTTGCGGTAGTGAGTGCTGTCGGCAAATTTCCGAATGCTCGGTGGATGATGTGGGGTAGTGTCGGCGTTGCATGCCTTTGTATGGCATGGTGCTTTAGGGCTGACAAGAAAAATGAGCAGCTGAGGGCTACTGTTGTGATGCTACGTCATTTGGAGAACAATGACTGGGGAGGAATGGCAATGGTAATGACAAGAATTAAGGAGCCCCCAAGCTATACTATGAGGGTATTGGGCAATTTTGCCGTTGTGAATCTTGGAGGGAAATCTGAAGATCTGACTGACGTGAAGCCGAGGAACGTTGATCCTCGACATGCTGAGGGATTCAATGCGACAGCTTTTGTGAATATTCCGATCAACTATTACAATGGGAATTTCAACGAGTCGTATCGTTGGGGAATGGAGCATTGTGTGCAGTATGGCAAACGTGTCTTTTTGTTGAAATACATGATAAAGAGTGCATTGCTGAATGGGGAAATAGAGCTTGCAAAGAGGTATAATGATCTTTTGCTTCGCACGATGTTTCATCGCAAATGGGCAGAGGAAATGAACCGTTACATCGAAGATCCCTCCCTAATCGATTCAAATATCGAATTCAAAAGCATTCTTGAATTCGCTAATCCCTGAGACAAAAATCAAGTAGGAGGTAAACGC
This sequence comes from uncultured Sangeribacter sp., assembly GCA_964525115.1. GTDB lineage: Bacteria > Bacteroidota > Bacteroidia > Bacteroidales > Muribaculaceae > Lepagella. The sequence goes on from CAZGGB010000112.1 coordinate 3,055, forward strand.
TAATCGTACTTGTTTATCTCCTACTTTCGTATTACCTCCTACTCAATTAGGTTTTGTCATCTGATTGCGATCTTGCAGACTTGACATGAGCCATCGGGGAGGGTAAGCCTGACAGCATAGATGCCTGTCGGAAGGACTGAGGAGGGAGACATGAGGCGTCCGTCTGCCGACCATACATCCATTTTACGGAAATCGCCTTCGACTCTGATTCTGCGGTCATGAGTTGCATAGATCTTAAGTTTAGGACTGCTGGATGCAACAGGCTCAACAACCGCATTGTTGTCTACTAATCTGTTCCATCGAGTTCCACCGGCATTCAGCACGCAGTTATCACGGAGGTTGTCTTTGTTGACACGACAGATGAAAGCTACTGTCTCACAGTTTTCTGTTTTCCAGTTAGAATTTAATGGCAGGCTTCCGAAATCAACACGGAATTCATTAGTGATAGGATCCACTTCCAGAGGGCACCCTAAAGCTTCTTTGTTGAATTCTATTCTTACGATTCCGTTATGTCGGAATCGCTCTACCAAATCTTCAGGTGCATCTTCTGCTGCATCGTAGATACCCGACTGAATATATGGAGGGTCTGCAGGAATGCCATTTTCAATCAGATAAGCACATAGATAAAGACCATCCGTGTTTATACCATTAGCTATCCTGCCCCTGACCACGCAACTGGCCTCATTATCGGATATTTCTGAGTCTACAATAATCTTGGCATATCCCGGACGGTCGGCAGCCTCATTCAATGCCTCAATGTAGGCTTTATGACTGGGGTTTGGGTCGGCTTTATATACGGGACAGGCATCACTCTCGGCTCGCACAGTCCGATCATACATAATGGCAGGATTATAAGTGCCACCATCACCGAAAAGATATAGAAGTTCTTTTTCTGAAGGCAGTGTAAAGAAGTCGTTGACAAATCCGGTGTGACGTGTTATGTATACATACGGCTTGTTTAACTCTTCCAAAGCTATGTCAAGATAATATGCCATAAAAGGGCAATTGACACAGTTCATACTTGTAAACTCCTCCACAAGAGGAATCCTAAGGAAAGCATTTGATGTGACATAAAGGTCAAAAGGAGTTGATGGGTGTAGATCAGTAGGCATTGAATTTAACCCTGTCACACTCATTGAATATCTTGCTTCTGGATCTTCTAAGGAGCCGGTCGGAAGTGTACTTTCAAAAGTCCGTGAGTCAAAAGGAGGGATCGGAGGATCAAAATTAAATTCCGAAGTAAGAATTGTATCACCATTGTCAGCGACAGTAGTAATTTGTGCGCATGCAATAGCTTCAGCCGAGTAATTATGAAGTGTAATGTCGCAGATATAGGAGGAATTCGGAGCCACGACTGAAGGCACATTATAAGGAGCAGCTTGTGCAGCCAAAATCAGATCATCTGGTTGAGCGTCGATGATTACATGCATGAGCAGGTTGCCTCTCTGAGTAAGTGTCTGCCAAGTCTCTTTGTTAAGGGATATGGAATAGCCTCCTGGTATCGCACCGCCTGAAGCAGCAACAAAAGGGTACGGACAACCACTGGTCTCATACACCATTGGTCCAATATAAATGGGTTGGTCAGTAATCTCTACCGGCTCATCAAGCATAATATCGTTCCATCCCTCGTAAAAGTTAGTATAATTCTTTACCGGCTCAGAAGATAGCGAACCTTGACGAATGCATATAGCCGACGTTCGTTTTTTTGCCTGTAGATATTCTGCACGCATGAAGCATCGCACTCCGATTATTTTCTTCCCTCTAAGGGCAGCTACCACGGGGTTTGTTTGAGGATCAAGCGTAATAGCCGCTTCCGCATACCCGTTTTTCCCGGATCCTTGTGCCATTGTTGCCTCTGGGTCATAGTCAAGAGGAGCAAAACCAAAATACACTTCCCCTGCAGCCTCCACACTTACTGAAAGGAATATAGTGGCAAAAAGCAAAGGAAGCAAAGACTGTGTGGATATTCCACACAGTCTTTTAATTATATTGCTTATCATTTCACCATCATTTTAAACGTAGCCAACTTACCATTGGCTGCATTCACTTTTACTAAATAGATACCAGTAGGCAGGTTATTGGGTGCCACCGACATTCCGGATGTAGTATAGACAGTCATAGCTGCACCTTCAGGACTGATGATTGAAGAACCCTTGACAATAGGACGCATGGAGAAGATATCGGAAGATATAGGAGACACTCCAGTTGTGATCAGGCCACATTCAGCGCTATTGATGATAGAGCGTTGCCACATGCCGTTGGTCTTCGGGCGATTGATGAATGCCACCGCGCGCATGTTTGCCGTTAGATTGTCATAGTCGAGTTCTGTGGTGAAAGACATAGAGAATTTCCCATCCTTAAACTCTATAGGATCGCCCCATCTGTCAGTAAGAAGCTGTCTTACCACACAGTCATGCACAACATGTCCGGGGTTTGCTCCATCTCCGCTTCCTCCCGGGAATTCCTGACTGTCAGACTCAATGCCATCTTCAATGAGCACTACAGTAAGCCTAAGTTCTTCTCCTTCAGGGACTACCGTCAAGTCCGCATCGCCATCCACCGTCAGTGTGACGACATCGTTTTCAACTGACGCTGAGATCTGGAGACCTGCGAAGGTGGGTTGAGCAAGTGCATACTCATAAGTGTACTCCGCAAATGGAGAATACAACACACCAAGCATCGGGTTACGACAAAGAGTAAACAAGAGACGGGGCTCTACGCTGAGGTTAATGTCGCGGTCGAGCATAAGAGTAGGAAGATAGATCTGGCTCGAATCGTTGTCGGCCACATCTAATAATAGACTAAGTGCTTCGTCGCGATCATCAGCAAGGCCGATCTGGAATTGGTCGGTAGTGTGCCAGTTTATACGCGAGATGCGTCCGGCATAATCTTCTAATGCAGGTGTGACGATGTCCTGATCGTAAGCAGCAGACTGATATTGCGACTCAGACGCAAAATATTCTACAAGTGGGCGACGTACGTAACGCTCGGAGGTAGTCTGTGGCACTACAACCGGAGTGAATTTACATTCACTATTTTCGCCGTTAGGAACGCCGTTGACCTCTGTAATTGATACAGTTGTCTCCCCTGTGGATTCAGCATAGACAGGAATGGTGATGAGTGCCGATGAACTTGGCGATATTGAAGAATTAAGCGAGATTGGATAAGTCCATGCATCCGATCCTTCCTGAGCGCAACATACTTTGATTGATTCAATGCTGTTTGAACCGGTGTTCTGAATCTTTACAGCTGCTGTAGTAGGAATTCCCTTCGAAAGTATGGAAGGCGTTGCGAGTTTAGAAATAAGCATTCTGTTATGCATACCTTCACCCTCGACGGTGACCTCTGCAACAAGCATAAGCGGACAATACATCTCCATCATACCCGGAAGGCTAAGATCCTCCCATTCAATGTTGCCGTCAGCATCTTTAAATTCAGGATTGCCCAGAAAGTGAGTTCCTGCTGCAAATGAGCCCCATGTAAGAGTGCAAGGACCATAAACTCCTGCCTCAGCATCCACCACGTAGCCCATAAAGACCTCATCATCCTCTTTTATTGTGTATGGCTCTGAGAAATTAGCGATATTCCAACCGTTGGAGCCCGAAAGTTTAACCACTCCTGTTGTAAGGTCAGCGTCATTCAATTGTGGACGCAAGAATGCGGTTGCTTCAGGAGTTGATCCCTGATAGATACCAGCCCAGCCTATGTATATGGCACTGATCTTTGAGCCTACATAAGGAGCGAGCATATCTTTAGTCAGTTTTACTGCTACCTGCATACCCTTTACGTTATCTTTTGTAGCAAATCCTGTGTACGGATATACGGGGTCGGAAGTTTTGACTCCATGACTCACAAACATGGTGTCGGCTGTGGCTGCAAATGTAGCCATCGACAAAGCAAATGCAAGGGCAGTCCTTGTCATTTTAGAGAAAATTCGTGGTAAAGAAATTGCCATAAACATTTAGTTAAAAGTTATAAAATAAAAATATTTGTTGTCATTAATCCACAAAATTGCAGTTTTATTCAGCAAAGATAACATATTATATTTATATTTGCAAATATTATTTTAAAAATTAAAATTTGTGTTTTCATATTTTTACTGATCTGAGAATAATCAATGGCAAAACTGATAGTCTCACATTGAAGTTGTGTTGACTTATTTTTAATTTCATATTTTTTAGTTAATTTTGTATTCGTAAATAAGTCGAAACAACTTCATAAAAAAAGGACCGTTCCCATTTAGAAACGATCCTTTTTTTGTGCCAATTTTATGGAATGGGCTCTTATTCGCGGTGCTCCTGGATGATAATATCCTTGATTTGAACTTCAGTTCCTGCTGCATTGCCACCGAAATCCAAGAATATACTCATCTTGTCCATGTCGATTCCCGGTAGTCCAATCCAACTATAGGTCTCATCTTCATATTCAGTAAGCTTCAGACGTTCAGCCATATAGAATACATTGTCATTGTCTCCACCACCTGAAAGAACGCACTTGAATGTCACGCCCGGATGTTCTTTATTCGAGAAGAAAGTGACGCGGAAGTCATAGAGTTTGTCGGCAGATGTGGAAATGTCGGTGTGGAATGCCACTTGCGCTTGCCACTGGTCGGTGGTAGCTTCCGGGAGAGTCACAGTAATTGTACTTCCATCTACCTTTACCTCCGGATCTGCTATCTGAGACCATCCGGGTGCATAATAGAATGTGTTGGTCCATGCACAACCGTGGAATAAATTGTCAGGACTATCCACGTCTACCCATTTCACAGGTTTTTCCGGTTCGTCAGGTAATGTGGGCAGTACGGTTCCGTCATCATCGGAGTGCTTCTTGAAGACAATGTCGGTGATAGTGAAGTCAGTGTCGGGATATCCGGCAAAGTCGAATGCAATCTTCAAGATTCCATCAAATCCCTGGAGGTCGGAGAAGTAATAATATGATCCTCCAGCATCAAATTCAATCTGATCCTGGCCGGCAAATGAAACGCCGTCGTCGCCATCCATCTGTACCTTAACAGTCACCTTTGAATCATTTTTCGACTCGATCTTACAAGAGAAGTCGTAGGTCTCAGCTGCCGATACCTGGATATTTGTGCCGATGTGCACCTGTCCTTGCCATTGGTCGTTGCCCATTGCGGCAGGGGTGTGTACAAAAATCTTTTCGTTAGAAACCTCAACCACGTCAGGTTCAAGTCCTCCTGACCAGTCTGCCGGCGAGAACCATGTGCTCTGCAATGTCACTTCAGCTGATTTCCACATATTGAACTCACTATCATACTTGAAGCCATTGAATGAAGTGTCTTCGGCCTTAGGAGCAATGATATATTGCCAAGAGATTCCAGCGAGATCTTGCACGAGGGTTATACTGTTCTTGCTGAAGTTTGCAATGCGATATTTCGGGCTGTTGAATGCATCCTCTGACGGAATATAGGGGAATGGAGTATGGGGAGGTAGAATAAGGTAAAGATTAGCTCCTTCTGCAGAGAGTGTAAATTCAGTAGCAACTTCCTCAGTAGCAACGCGGAAGTCTTGTCCGTTGTCCGGGTTATTGACATCGTATCCTGCCAAGGCATGCACACCGGTGTTGACATACATTGTCCCTGAAGTGCCTGGATTATACACATATGATCCTGAAGTGTTAGAACCTGTAGCACCAAACGTAAGTATATTGGCGTAGACACCTTCAGCTTCTTTACACCCCGGCTCTCCGCTCCACCATCCTTCAGGATTTGATCCGTCGGGACCGCAAGCCATATGGCCCTGCTTGGTAGCGTCGACTGCCCATTCTTTTGTAGAGTTGTCGGTAAGAGCCTTCATATAGGGAGCGAAGTCAAAGATGGTCTTGTCGATGTGGATAGTTCCTGTAACAGAACCGTCGGACACTCCATTTCCATTGCCCACTTTCATTTCTACGGGATAATCTCCAGCCACAGAGATAAGGTCGCGGTAGGTGAGAGATGTCGAGGGTCGGGTGCTTTCGTTGACATACCATACGGGATATACTCCTTTGGCGCGGTTGCCGTCTTT
>CAZGGB010000113.1:0-9044 GCA_964525115.1 uncultured Sangeribacter sp.
CAGGATCAAACTCTCCGTTGTTAGTTATATATTCTTATATATATCTTCGAATTTTTGTTTGTCCCGGCCTCCTTTATATCATAGGATGGAATCTTCTTGACGTGAACCCCGAGAGTTAACCTCGTGTTCCCTTGTCTCCTGCTGCGCCTGACCCGAGGGTCAGCGCTGCTTGTCTTGTGGCATCATGTCATTGTTCTCTTTATGTCCGCAACCGTCTTCACCACCGCGGGCTTTCATTGCTGTGCCCCGTTGTTTCCCGATTGCGGATGCAAAATTACTACATTTTTTCTCCCTCCGCAAGTCTTTTTCAAAAAATTTTATGTTTTTCGACATATTTTAATCATAACATCTTGTCACATACCAAAATCAATAAATGTTAAAATATATTTCATTTTGTTAATTTACTAAACCATCTTGTTAGATGTTTGTTTTAACAATGACAAAATATCGCCGACTTTATTTAAAAGCCGGCGATTTATTTATTATCGGTAATCCTTAAGTATCTCCCTTAGTCGCTTACGCGTAAAAAATATTCGAGATTTTACCGTTCCAAGCGGCATATTGAGCTTATCGGATATCTCCTCATATTTATATCCTGCCACATGCATAGAAAATGGCTTACGGAAATCAGGAGCAAATCCGGCAAGGATGGTATAAATCTCTTGCATTGCATATGTAGTTTCCGGAGTACCTATACCAGAATCTTGCGATAGGTTGAGATGATAGCAATCTTCAGAAGAATCTATCACAGTATTCTCGCGCGTATTTTTTCTATAATTATTTATGAAGATATTTCGCATTATAGTGAGCATCCAACCCTTGAAATTCGCATTGGCAACGTATTTATCCTCATTATTGAGAGCTTTGAGGGTGGTGTCTTGCACGAGATCTTCCGCTTCTTCCTTGTTTAGCGTAAGTTTAAGAGCAAAGGAAAGTAAATTACTTTGCATCCCTAATATTGAGTCTTGAAAAGAAGTAGATCCGTTCATATTAGTTAGTTTAGATATAGCAGCCTAAAAAAAGGCCCTGTAGAAGATAGATATGTTTATTATGGCTTTTTCCAATGGCAAAGTTAGGATTTTTTTTTGAGATAGGCAAAAAAAATCTCATATTATTTAAAACTTTTTTCAAAAAATATTGTTACCGACTGTTAAAATAACTCAAAAAGAAAAAGCGCGACTCTTTCGAGCCGCGCTTTCGCAATAAATTATTTGCGTTGATATCAATTACTTTATGTCAGTATCGCTTGCACCGACGTAACCCGGGTTCTGCCATGCAGCCTTCTCGGCATCTGTAAGGTTAGTGCCGTCGGCATGCTGCAGCATGTCGATGAATGCCTGAGGTATCGGGCGCACGTAGTGCTTGCTCGGATCGAAGTAAGTGATGTCGCTGTTAAGTTTCTTAGCACGAGTCTCGATGAGTTTCAGACGAGAAAGATTCTCCCAACGCACCATCTCACCGCAAAGCTCACGTGTATGCTCATTCAGGATGAAGTTGATGGCTCGAGCCTGGCGGTCACCACCTACGCCGATTCTCTGAAGGATTGCCTCGTCCTCAGCAGGGAGGTTGTCCCATGTCCAGTTGGTCATCTCATTTTCAGTAGACGCATATGACACTTCTAGATCTGGATTCGACAGATAGTATGAGTTCACACCGAGATTCCAGCCGTCGTTGGCAGCAACTTTAGCACCAGTGACAAATGCACTCTTCGATGCGGATTCATAGCAACCGTCTACATAATAACTGCGGTTCTCACCTTGATGCCATGCGCCACGTTTTCTGAGAACATCGATATCTTCTTTTGCACCGCTATAGTCATTGAGACGAACCTTGATTTCGGCTCTTACGAGATACGTCTCACCAAGACGTGCAAGAACAAGGTCGCGCGAGCCATTATCACCTGCGAAGGCATTCAGGTAGCCGCATGTATGCTTGCTGATACCAGGGAACATGTTGTTGCCAGGAGTTCCCATAGCGCCTTTAACCAGGTTGCCGAACTCTCTACCCACATATTTGCCTTCCTTGTAAAGAATCCAAGAGTTGAGCACAGGCTGGTTAGCAGGCCCAAATGTAGATTCGCCGTTCCGAGTCTGAACTCTGCCACCTTCCGGAAGACGTCCTTCTACGTCAACGAAGTTGGCAGCCTTTTGATATCTAATGGCACCGAAATTGAAATTGTCATATTTATGTTCATCTTTCTTGTTTATAATAAACACGATAGATGGTTCGCCAATTTTCACTGCAGGATGCACATAAGTCACATCATTACCGTTTTCATCTTTTTCTTTATCTTCGCCACCTGCATAATCGACTGCGGTGCCATACACAGTTGCAAACGATTTCCAGAGTCGAGAATCGTTGACATTATCGAACGCCGAGAGAGTGTACTCGGTAGGACGGAAACGCTGGAAGTCTTTACCGCCGGTGATGCATCCGCGCTCGCCACCTAAGGTAGTGTTGGCGAAGTTTGAGAACTGTGGATTGAAGAAGGCGCCTGGATTACGTGCTGCAGTACGACCAGAGAAGTTGCCATCTTGCGCGCAGACGAGGAGTAGCTCGTTGCTCTGCTCAAGCTCGCAATTGACTCCGGTCCAGTTGCCGTAGACATCGATTACATTGTCTTCAAGATGACGGGCTGAAATTGCATAGTTGGCTGCTTCAAGACCAGCTCTGAGATACTGATCCTTTACTGCACTATTCCAATCATCATTACGTTCAGAAGCGGCGAAAAGATAAGCCTTTGCAAGGAAATGGGCTGCGGTAGCCTTTGTCCAGCTTACACCGGGGCCTGCCATGCTGTTGGTCTCTCCGTCGAAAAGGTTGTATGACTCATTTAAGTCAGAAATCACCTGCTCCCAGCACTGCTTTGGAGTTGTGTTCTCTAAATTTCGCACTATACCGGCAGCAGGCTCTGTTAAAAGGGCACAGTGTCCGAACTGGGACGTCAGCAGATAGTAGCTGTAACCCCTCATGAAATAGGCATGCGCGAGACAGAGATCAATGGTGTTTTGATCCATACTCAGACCACCCTTTTCTACGGTGCTGATTATTTGGTTAGCTGATGCGATTCCAAAATACACCTGATCCCAGATGTTGGCATTAGTACCGGTATTGCCGTTGACTGTACCCCAGATAGGAGCCATGCGATAGTCGTAGGTACACCACATCTCGTTTGGCTGGTCAGTGCCTTGTCCGAATTCGTCGGTGCCACCCATAAACTGATAATATCCCTGCGATTCATAGCCACCTATCCAGCGCAGCTGGCCGTAAAGAGCCAGAGTCAAAGACTTGAGTCCCTCTGGAGTCTTCAGATAGTCTGTATCATAGCCGGTGGTGTAGTGCTCATCAAGGAAGTCGCTGGAGCAGGAAGTGAACCCAGCGGCTGAGGCCGCAATAAGACCGGCTGCTATATATTTATTGAATTTCATTTTAAGAATTCTGTTTTATGGTTAAATATTAGAAACCGAGTTCCACGCCAAGTACCCAGCTACGGTTGTAGTAAGAGTTGCCAGTGTCAAGGTCAAGACCGCTTACTGACTGGCAGAGGTCAAACGGATTGATGACCTGGCCGTATACCTTCAGATGCTTCAGGTCGACATGCTCAAGCAGGTTATTCGGAAGTGTATAGCCGATTGAGATGTTGCGCATACGGATAAGGTTAGCCTTCTTGTAGCCGAGCTGGCTTGCAAACTGGTCCCTGGTGTCGGTCTGCACACTGCCGGTATATAGGGGAGCCTGGAATTCAGCATCGGTGTTGTCGGGAGTCCAGTAATCGACGGCTGTGCCGAGGTTGCCATAGCCGGTAAGATACTGGGGTGCATGAACGGTATAATTGAAACGTCCGTAGAGCATAAAACTCAGTTCGATTCCCTTGTAGTTGAATGTGTTGGTCCAACCTGCGGTTGCTGCAGGACGTGTGTGGCCAATAATCACGCGGTCTTTGTCGTCCATAGTATAGTCATTGTTCTGGTCTACAGGCTTGACCATACCTGGCTTAAAGTTGTAGCCTACCCACTTCTCCATCTCTGCGCGGTCTTCGGGAGTATCCTGCCAGAGGCCATCAGTTGCATAATCATACCACACGCCGATCTGCTGTCCGATGAACCACTTATTAGCTATATCATCTTCCTTGCCGTTGGCGAGTTCGTCGATGCGGTCTTTCTGCCAGCCGATATTGAATGAAGTGTTCCAAGAGAAGTCGTGTGTCTCCACTGGGATGGCGTTGATCAAGAACTCAAAGCCCTTGTTTGAGGTCTTACCGATGTTGGCGATAGTTGAGGCATAACCTGTGACTGTAGGTACAGACATATTAAGAAGAAGGTCGGATGTCTTTGAGAAGTAGAATTCAAGGGCACCGTTGATGCGACCATTGAGGAAACCATAGTCAATACCGACGTTCCACTGAGTTGTTTTTTCCCAACCCACTTCTTGGTTTGCCATCGTGAGGAGGTCTTTGAAGTAAGCGGGATCGTTGAGGAGGTAAACCTTCTCATAACCATCCACATTAGAAGGAATAGGACCAATAGGAATGAATATTGACTGAAGTCTATTGAGTGTTGAATATGGCGCGATGGCAGAGTTGCCGGTCGTTCCTACACCAGCACGGATCTTAAGGTCGTTAAGCCATGCCACTTCTCGGAGGAATGATTCCTGCTGAATTCTCCAACCGAGTGACATTGAAGGGAAGAAAGCCCACTTGCGACCTGCAGAAAGCTGAGAGGCACCATCCCAACGTGCCGAAGCTGTCAGCAAGTAACGGTTGTCAAAACCATAGTTTAGTCGAATCATATAGGACTCAAGTTGACGCTCGGTTATACCTGTGCTCATGCTTGCATTGTTCTCCTCTTTTTTGATATCGAGAGAACCCATAGCGTTCCAGAGATACATATTTTGCTCAAGGCCACTCAGCTCCATGGAAGCATCCTCGTAGTTCCACTTGGAAGCTGTTTGCAACAGTGTCAAGCCTACGTTATGCTTATCAGCAAAAGTGTTGTTGTAGGTGATCATGTTGTCGAGGGTCCATGAGAAGTCACGACGGGTCTGCCACTTGGCCTGATTCCTTCCGCCTTTAATCCAATTGTAAGCGGACTCGGCATCAATGAAGTTGCCAAGACGGTAGTGACGGTAGTCAGGACCAAAAGCGAACTTATAGTCAAGGCCCTTGAGTGGTTTCCAGATTTCACCAAGATGGAGAGTAGCAGAGAAATTACCGAGGAAACGGTAGGTCTCTCTCTCAGATATGTTGTGCTCCCATTCGTCAATCGGGTTGTAGGCCGTGTTGTCGCCACCCGGATACAGGATACGCTCCCCTTCAGCATTGTAGGGCTGAGCCCATTGGTAGCAGCTCTTATAGAGTTCATAGATGGCAGCCTTGGCATTAGTAGCCGAAGGCGCGTAAGAAGTAGACATACCATAATCCTGGAACTCACGCGATCCGTTGAGTGAAAGGCTAAAGGTAAGCCACTTCACCACATTGAGGTTCAAGCTTACGCGAGCAGTGTAGCGATTATAACGCTGACCCTTCTGAGTACCCTTGTTGTCAAGGTAGCTTATAGAGCCGTAACCGTTCATCTTCTCAACACCACCAGATGCACTCACTGTGTGCTCCTGTATGAAGCCGGTCCTTAGACACTGGGCGGTCCAGTCGTAGTCATATACGTCGGCTGGATTCCAGCTGCCGGATTTCCAACCGCTCATAACATTGTTGTAGCCTGTGGGGTCATCAATGGTGCCGAAGAGGAGTGCATCGCTCTCCTGAGTCGGATTGCGGGGATCAGCGTATTTTGTCGGGTCTTCGAGATAGGCTGCCCAGCGACGATAGTTGATCAGCTGTTCTGCGTTCATTGATGGGCTACGATCTACGAGTTTCTGGAATGTCACAGAACCGGCATAGTTAAGACTGAACTGTCCGGTTTTTCCCTGCTTTGTAGTGATAATCACAACACCATTGGCACCGCGAGAACCATAAATAGCAGTTGCAGAAGCATCCTTGAGGATATCGATTGACTCGATATCGCGTGGATTGATGGTCTCTATGTTGGCAGTTGACATGATGGGCACACCATCTACCACATAAAGGGGTTCGTTGGAAGCTTTCAGCGAACGTTCGCCACGGATGCGGATAGAACCGATGGTACCTGGACGTTCACTCGATGTGATATCTACACCGGGGGCTTTACCTTGCATGGCCTCAAACGCATTGCTTACAGGACGAGATTCGAGCTCTTCGGCGCTGATGTGGGTAAGGGCGCCGGTGACATCAGTCTTCTTCTGCACACCATAGCCAACGACAACGAGATCGTCGAGAAGTGCAGAGTCTTCTTTCATTGTTACGTTGATTACTGCACGGTCACCTACTTTAACTTCCTGCGTTACGCAGCCTACATAGCTGAATACGAGTACTGAAACGTGGGTGACGTTCTTTAGCGTATAAACGCCATCGAAGTCGGTTGCGGTGCCATTGTTTGTGCCTTTGACCATTACGGTTACTCCGATCATCGGGTCACCGTTTTCATCAAGCACCTTACCTGTCACCTGTTTACCCTGGGCAGCTGCAGATAGGCCAATCATGGCCATCAGAGCCACAAACAGGAATCTGCGACATATAGTCGCAAACCCTGAACTTTCCTTGCGGTTGTTCATAATTAGATGTTGGTTGTTTAAGTTTTAGGTTAATATTAATGTATTTCTATTTTTAACACTCTAATCATTTGGTATTCACAAGATTTTAATAAAAGAAATCTCAATCCCTCTGTCAGAGTACACAAAAGGCAAATGCAAAATTAAACAAAAATTCACAATTACCCCCCCCCATAAAGTTAAAACATGTTAACAAAATCAAATTTATTTAACATATGTTAATTATTAACCTCAAAAGCAAAAAATCTCCGCATAAATTTAACAACAGTCAACTCTAATTAACATTAATTAAGAACTTTTACGCAACGTACACACTATGTTTTATAAACTTTTAAGACATTCCACTGGAATCAGCCCAAAAACAAACCCGCAGGCAGTCTGCCCACGGGTCACTTAATCTTTTATCTTTAATCTTTAGTCTTTCGGATAGACTCTCACCTGCTCTATCCTCGTAGTCGACATACGGGTCACAGTAATTTTCAACTCCCCTATCTCGAAAGTATCACCTTCAGATGGCAAAGCCTCCGTATATTCCAGAATCAATCCGGCTATTGTGTTGTAATCCTCAGACTCCTTTAGATCCAACCCAAGACCCTCATTGACAGCCGCTATCTCCGCACGCCCGGAAATCTCATAACCTCCATCCGCTAATTTACGGAACAATTGCTTCTGACGGTCATGCTCATCTTCTATTTCACCGAATATTTCTTCTACAAGATCTTCAAGTGTCGCAAGCCCGGATGTACCCCCAAACTCATCGATAACTATGCAAAGAGATTTCTTTTCAGCTATCATCCTTCTCATCATCTTATTGGCAAGCATAGTCTCCGGAGTGAAAATCACCGGCTTAATATGTCGGCGCCAATCTGAATCCAAATTGAAAAGCTCTGATATATGGATATAGCCTACTACGTCGTCAATGTCTTCATTATATACCACTATTTTAGAAAGACCGGTACGCGAAAAAAGAGAAAGGAGGTCATCTCTCGTTGTGGTTTCCTTTTCTACTGCAACTATCTCATTGCGTGGCCTCATGCACTCCCCTATCGTAGTGTCTTTAAAGTCTACGGCATTCCGGAAAATCTTGACTTCATTCTCTACCTCAACCTGAGCCTGCTGATTGGAGTGAAGCTGCTCTTCCAAGTAGTCGTCAAGCTGATCCATAGTAATGAGACGTGCATCCACCCTATTCTCCTTGATGCCGAAAAGTCCCATCAAACCTTTGGAAATATACGATATGAACTTCGAAACCGGATATAGGATAATATATATGACATAGAGTGGAAGTGCAAACATCCTCATCATGAAATTAGGATTGATCCGGAAGGTCGCCTTGGGGATAAACTCTCCGCAAAGCAAAATGACAAGAGTCGAGAAGACTGTATTAGAGATAAGCACCATCGCCTCAGAATCGCCAAACCATCGCTCAAGCACAGGATTGATCAGCACTGAAAGCGTGATACCGTAAACGACGAGCACAATATTATTTCCTACCAAAAGCGAAGAAATGAACATATCCTCATTCTGGCTGAATCCACGTATGATCTTATCGACGACACCCCCACGAGAGCCATCAATCTGCATCCTTACCTTATTCGACTGAACATAAGCAATCTCCATCCCTGAAAACAGGGCGGAAAAAACCACTGCTATTATTGTCAGCACCAATGCTACTGTAAATGACATAATATCTCAATCATTTATAATTCAAAAAGCCAAAACCCAGACTGAAGACTCAAGACTCAAGACTGATGACTCAAGACTGAAGACTCACCTCTTCATATCCTCACTGACCGGGAAGATGCCTGTCGGACGCCGAATCGAGTATCTAGTAAGTCGGTCATTACTTTCAAATCCGTGCCCCTCAAGCATACGCTCCGGAGTCTCAATGTGAATGAATGAGTCGCTATACAATCTGTTGCGACGCTGGTCCCAAAACAACTGTTGTGTAAGAAACAGCTCTCCAGGCTCCTTATGCAACTCTACATTCCCATCAAGCTGCCAAAGATTCAGCATACGGTAAAATTTAGCGGAATCAGCCGCAACAGAGGCTATCACATTAAACTGCCGATCGTATTTCTGAAGATAGACACCCTTAGGGAAATTCCAATATGGGGTGTCGACTTCATCGTAGACATTCCATAAGGGTGACACTATCTTATATTGTGTGATGCCGGAGTCGGATATAAGCGTAGCAACATTGACCGTCGACATCGAAGGCATCTTCTTCGGGTCTATACGGGAAGCCACTCCAAGCTTTCCATCGTCTTTGCATCCCGAAAACAGCATAAACACTGCAGCAGCAATGCACACTGCCACACCAGAAAACCGCCCATAAGATTCGACTCTCCTCATGCTCATTAAATTCGACATTTTGTCAACTCATCCACTCAAAACTCAAGACT
>CAZGGB010000114.1:0-8888 GCA_964525115.1 uncultured Sangeribacter sp.
CGGTATCAACCGCACCGTCGCCTGGTTCAAACAGTATTACAATCTATAAGATGACAGAATACATAATCATCGCCTTCATCGCCGCCTCTCTGGCGGCGATTGCTGTTTTCAAGTGGCGTCACTCCCGGAATTAAGGCTTTGGTGAAGGCTACGGTAGAAGGGATGGCGTGTCATCGTGGCTACATTGCCAATTATGATGAGTTTCATGCGAGCACGCGTCATTGCCACATTCATGCGCCGAAGATCACGAAGAAAACCGATGTTGCCTTCTTCATTGCTGCGAACAAGAGAAATGATTATCACATCTCGCTCCTGACCTTGAAAACCATCTATTGTGTTGACTGAGAGAAGATGACGGTATGGCTTGAAAAACGGTATTCGTTTTATTAAGCCTCGGATATACTGCACTTGTGCCCGATAAGGAGAAATCAAGCCAACATCAATACGCTCATCAAGAAAACGCTGTTTCCCGATTTTTTCGATATATTTACGTAAGATAAGAACAGAAAACTCTGCTTCATCGCGGTTGATACGTCCGTGACTTTCTCCGGCAAGCGCCTCACGAAAAGATTGCTTCTGATCCTCCTCTGATTTATCTTCATCTATAGCAAGGATAGCATCAGCTGTGTCTATCCACTCAATGGGTGTATCATAATCAAGTATTCCTCTGTGGCGCACTTCAGGAGCAGCCGTCATAGCTCCTCCGTAAAACCATTCGTTGGAAAAACGCATTATCTCATGGTTCATTCGATATTGCATGGTAAGAAGCGTCACTGACTCAGGATGATTATCAACTATCCGCTCCATAAGTGACTTCCCAAGACCGGCTTTCATCGCTTCATACGACTTGACAGTAGGCGGAAGCTGACAATGATCGCCCGCAAGCACTACCCTACCTGCTCTTCTTATAGGAATCAGACTCGCGACTTCAAGTGCCTGGGCTGCTTCATCGATGAAAAGTGTGGAAAATCGCATGCCATCAAGCAGCCGGGATGCACTTCCTACAAGAGTAGAAGCTATCACATGGGCTGAGTTGAATAAATCTTGATTGATGCGAATCTCAAGTTCCGTAGCACGGCTGCGAAGACGATCGATCTTCTGATGCCATTGATCGGAACCTCGACGTTTGGCGGAACGCAGTTCACGTATTGCTTTTCGGATGCTCCAGAGGTCAGGATAATCAGGATGCGATTCGAAGCGACGCTCATACGTGAAGGAGAGCATTTTGTCGTTGACTCTTGACGGATTGCCAAGACGGAGCACATGTACTCCCCGATCGACAAGGCGCTCACAAATCCAATCAACAGCCATGTTGCTCTGGGCACATACAAGCACCTGAGGTTCCCTACGGAGGGTCTCTGCTATAGCTTCAACAAGAGTGGTTGTCTTTCCGGTGCCCGGAGGACCATGAACCACGGCGACATCCTTGGCGCAGAGAACTTTATTGACAGCTGTCTGCTGGGCTGGGTTGAGATACGGAAAGCCAATGGGTGCAAATGTGAGCTCCCCTACCTTGCGGCGTGAATATATGAGATCGCGGAGTTCGGCAAGCCTCCCTTTCGCTTTTATGGTACGGTCGATTGCCTCAAACATAGTGCGATAGGACGTTTCGTCGAACGATAACATTACTCCCGACTCAACAGCTGAAGAGAGGCGACTTAAATCAGCACTTTCAGGTATGGAGACTACCATACGGTCGCCATCTACAAAACTGACAATGCCACTAAAGGGGAATGATGGTTTCGTATCATCGCCAGAGAGGGTGAAGAATGCCACTGGACGACCATATTCAAAGTTATGATCATCGTCGGAATTGCCTTCTGGACGGAAAACCTCAACAACCCGCTGATTGAGCGAGTTAAAGTAAACTTTTCCTACAGATATGTGCTGCCAAGCATTCCCTCGCTCAGCAAGACGGGTGAGTCCGATACGGGCAGAAAGTTCTGAGAAAGCACGTTTCTCTTCTTCATACTCGATTTGCAGGAGGCGACG
Organism: uncultured Sangeribacter sp.; assembly: GCA_964525115.1. Lineage (GTDB taxonomy): Bacteria > Bacteroidota > Bacteroidia > Bacteroidales > Muribaculaceae > Lepagella. The sequence goes on from CAZGGB010000114.1 coordinate 1,993, forward strand.
TTGCTCCTGAAGTGATTGGATGGGTGAAATCATGATGCAAAGTTAATGAAATAAGTCAACTTTCGCAAACGAAAGTTGGAGTTGAGAGGGTAATGACGTCAGAAGGTTATGAGATCAAAGAGTTATGATAAAATGAGGGAATGGGCTCTAAATATGCTATTAAACATATTTTGAAAAAGAGGTTGTTCGAGTTATTTTTTGTAAATTTGCATATTATTTGAACTGACCTATTTTTATTTTATAACCTAATATTAACCTTTAATGGAAAAACGATTTATTCCAAAGGCGATCATTGCATTGATAGCAATCATCGCCTTGGTTTGCAGCCTTAATATGAAGGCGCAAACCTACACTAATGAGCCGGCAAAGGCATTCTGGCCAATGGACAATTTGGACGGATACGAGACACCGACTATCTTGAGTCCCGAAGGGGCTTTTTCAATCGCTTCAGTTGATCTGAATGGTGTGAATGCTGTAGGAACAAGCGGAGTTGACTGGTGTGAACACCAGTTTATCAAACTCCAAACTCCTAATGGCGAAAGCGATGCCATAAACTGGTTTGTGAAGCCAACCAAGGGTCTGACATTCACCCCGACCAAAATTTCAGCGTATGTAGCAAAATTCGGAACAGATGCCATTCCTCACAACATCATCGTGACAGGAAAGACTGCCGAAGGAAAGTCGATAGTGCTTGGCACATACACCTCTGCCCGCAACAACCGCCAAAAGGAGGATGACAAATATGGAAATGAGGAAGACTACGCTCAGCATTTCTCTATCGAGCTTACCGCTGAACAGCAGAAAGAGCTCTCCACTACTGAAGGATTCACTCTTGAGATGACTGTAGGCACTAACTCAAGCAAACAGGGTGGTTTCAGCCAAGTCGCTATCGAAGGTGTATTCAATGGCGAAGTATATTCAGGCACTACATACAACCATGAAGCAACTGAAGCTTTTTGGGGTATGGACTCTATGGAAAACTTCGAGGTCCCAAGCGTGCTCAGTCCTGAAGGTGCTTTCACAGTAGCTTCTCTTGACATGAACGGAGTTTCTGCTGTAGGAACAAGCGGAGTTGACTGGTGTGAACATACGTTTATAAAACTTCAGCCTGCAATTGACGCAAATGACGCTTTGAAGTGGACTTTGAAGCCATCAAAGGGTCTGACTTTCACTCCTACCACAGTTTCTGCATATATCGCTAAATTCGGTACTGACGCTTCTCCCCACAATGTAGTGGTGACAGCTCAGACCGCTGAAGGAGAATCTATAATACTCGGCACATATACATCTGCACGCAACAACCGCGACCAGGCTTCAGACAAATACGGCAGTGAAGAGGATTATGCGCAAAACTTCTCTATCTCACTTACAGAAGAACAGCAGCAAGCTCTTGCTACTACTGAAGGATTCACTCTTGAAATGACTGTAGGCACCAACAACCAAAAGCAGGGCGGCTTCAGCCAAGTCAAGATCACCGGCTTTGTCGACGGCAAGACTGAAGCTGTTGCAAAGTGTCCCGTAACCATCGCTGCATCTCCGGAAGAAGCCGGATCTGTAGCAATACGTCCGCTTGCTGACGAATATGACGAAGGAACAGAAGTGACCCTCGTGGCTACTGAAAAGTTTGGTTATGATTTCGTAAACTGGACTGATGCCGACGGCAATGTGCTTTCAGAAACTCCTGAGTTCAAGTATACTATCAATCGCGCTGAGAACCTTACAGCTAATTTCAAAACTGTAAAAACTTATTCTCTCACTACTGAAGTGACTTCAGGAGCCAACGACTACATGGTAAGCTACAATCCGGCTCCGACAGTTGTGGACGGAAAGAACATGTATGAAGAGGGAACAGTAGTTACTCTTAAGGCTTCCTCCAACCCGATTCTTACCTTCACAAACTGGAGCGACGGCCAGACTTCTTCAGAAATAGCTGTGACTATGGATGAAGATATAGAGTTGACTGCGGAGTATTCTGCTCTTGACTTTATCGTAGGTTGGGACTTCTATCGTCAGGGTGCCAACGGACGCCCTGCAGACTTCGCATATGAAGAGAACGACGCTGCAACCCTCAATCTTCGCAATGCCGATGGCGAGACCCAGGGATGGCTTGACAAGAGCCAGCTTGGCGCCAATGGATATGAAGGACGTCCGGCAGCTGTCAACTGGCGTACAACAGGTCTTGGCGACTATTACTGGCAGACAAAATTCAACGCTTCTGCATTCAAGAACATCAAGGTGGTGACTGCAATGGTCTACAACTATAATGCTTATACGAAGCAGAAAGTGGAATACTCACTCGATGGAGAGAATTGGGAAACTATCGGAACTGTTACTATCGAAGGAGCCAAGAACTGGGCTGATGCAGAATTCACACTTCCTGCAGCTGCCGACAACAAGGCTGAAGTATTCCTTCGCTGGATTGCTGACAAGACCTCAGATATTGATGGCACTAAGTCGGACAATGACGGCATCGCGCTCGGCGCATCGTTTGTCTATGGCGAGATGGAATTGATCAACGATGGCAAGGCTCCTGTACTTGTTTCGACTGTTCCTGCTGCTGGAGCAACTTCAGCTTCAATCAATGGCAAGATCGTGCTGAACTTCGACGAAAAGATAAAGCTCAATGAAGAAGCGACTGCAACCCTCGGAGACAAGGTTCTTAAGGGTGAGGCAAGCGGTAAATCTGTGATCTTCACTTATAAGAATCTTACTTTCAACACACCATATGAGTTTACACTTCCCGCAAACAGTGTAGCTGACCTTACCGACAACTATCTTGACACTCCAGTGAAGATCGCTTTCACGACACGTAATCGTCCGGAAGTGGTAAAAGCTACTCCTGACTTCATCGTTCCTGACGACGGCGATTTCCGCGCTGCTATCGAAGCTGCCAATGCCCGTGAGGATAAGACACGCAGATACCGCATCTTCGTTAGAAATGGCGAATATATGATTCCAATGGATGAAAGCCACACTGTCAATGTGAATGGAGGGACATTCCCTGACGTAACTCTCAGGCTGAATGCTTCAAACGTTTCTATCATCGGTGAAAGCATGGAAGGCACAGTCATTGTCAATGAGGTTCCTGACATGGACGGCATCGGAAGCCACCCGATGGAGGGTATCGGCAATGCAGACCTTCTCCAAATTCAGTCTTCAGTAAGCGGCACATACTTCCAGAACATCACTCTCAAGCATGGCATCTCTGACAATCGTGGTCGCAACATCGTGCTCCAGGATAAGGGTGATAAGACCATCATGAAGGATGCATGCCTCTGGGGTTATCAGGATACTTACACATCAAACAACCAGAATGCCCGCTACTACTTTGAGGGTGGAGTGCTTCGCGGACGCACTGACTTCCTCTGCGGTAAGGGTGATGCCTTCTACAATGGCGTGACACTCCAGATGTGTGCAAGCGGCGGTTACCTCGCGGTTCCATCAGTACCGAAGAAGTATGGCTATATCTTCAAGGATTGCGAGATCGTAGGAGAAAACAGCACTATCGACGGCAACTATACATTGGGTCGCCCATGGGGCAGCGGAACTCCTATCGCTCTCTACATTGACACCAAGATGACAGTCAAGCCTTCTGCTATCGGTTGGGCAGAAATGGGATCAGATGGTTTCCCTGCTCGCTTTGCAGAATACAATTCAATGACTGCTTCCGGCACCGTTATCGAACTTTCAGAACGCAAGAAGAGCTTTGGACCCGGCAATCATCCTAACAATCCTGTCCTCACCAAGGAGGAAGCTGCAGCTCACGACTATGCTACAGTAATGGGTGGAGACGACGATTGGGATCCTGCAATGGATTGCGAACAGGCTCCAGCTGCTACAAATCTTGAAATGAACAACAACACACTCTCATGGGACGACAGCAAGTATACTCTCTGTTGGGCTGTTTATGCTGATGGCAAACTCCTCGGCTTCACTACTGAATGCACATATGTTCCTTCAGTTAAGGCTGAAAGCTACGGCGTAAGAGCAGTTAATGAGATGGGTGGTCTTGGCGATATAGTGACAGTAGGCTCTACTTCAGGAGTTGATGTAGCTATCAGCGGCGAGATTGCAAGCGTAAAATACTTCAATCTTCAGGGTATTGAAGTACATCCAGGCAACGAACCAACTTCTCTTATTAAGGTTGTCACCTACTCTAACGGTCAAACCAAAGCTTTCAAGGTAATGGAATAAATGACCATGCGTAAAGTATAATTCTTATTGCTAATACAAGATAATTCTTATTGCTATAAAAGACGGCTCACGATTACTCGTGGGCCGTTAACTTTATCTACACGCACTTGCGTTCGAAATGAACGGATGCAGCTTTAAGATCTTAGAGTTTTATTATATCATAGGATGGGGGCAAAGAGGCGAACAAGAGCCTCAAGGAAGCGATTCCAACGAGATCGATCACGCCAACTTGATAGAGTCAATTTGCGACAGGCTGATAGGTCTTGAAAGAAAATATCGCGCATCTTGCGGTTGACAGAATCGGAATAGATAAGCAGATTTGCCTCGAAATTATTCTCAAAACTACGGAAGTCGAAGTTGACCGAACCTGTGGTCACAAAATCATCATCAATAATCATCGTCTTTGCGTGAAGCATACCGGGAGTGAACAAATATACCTTTACTCCAGCCTTTAGGCAATCGTCAATATAAGAACGACTACCGTAGCCAAGGAGTACAGAATCGGTATGTTCCGGTATCATTACACGAACGTCCACACCAGAGAGTGCTGCTCCCTGCAGAGCTTTAAGAAGGGCATCGGTTGGAAGGAAATAAGGGGTCTGTATGTAGATGCGCTTGCGAGCAGAGGCAATTGCCTGCTGAAAACATAGCACAAGGTTGTTCCATTTATCAATTGGTCCGGATGTGACGAGTTGCATATCAACATCTCCGGCTTCTTCATATTTTCTTGCCATAATTGGCTGAACGTCGGCATCGGGACGAAGAAAGTTCCAATCAACCGAAAAACTATACATCATCGACTCGATGACAGGACCTTCCACACGAAGATGAGTATCTCTCCAAATGCGACCATCGGGAGATTTTTCAACATATCTGTCGGCGATATTCATACCTCCGATGTATCCTATTTTTCCGTCAATAACAGCTATCTTACGGTGATTACGCCAGTTGATACGATTTGCAAGTTTTCGGAAAGTTACTCGGAAAAAGGGATGGGAGTCAATGCCCATGCTACGCATGCGGGCAAAAAATCTATTTCGGGTAGAGAACGATCCTACATGATCATAAAGCACTTTTACACGCACTCCTTGGCGAGCTTTCTCTGCAAGGAGATTAGTTACCTCATTGCCCAGATTGTCATCGTTGTAAATATAATATTGAATGAAGATAAAATCTTTAGCATTGCGTATATCTTCTTTTAGACGTTCAAACTTAGTTCGACCGTCGGTGAAGATTTCAACACTATTGTTACAGTCAAGATGAGCATGGCAAAGATTATGGGCGAGCTTGATCTTCCTGATTTGCTCAGGATCAAGAGAAGTACGTTCAAAAGAATGCTGTTTTGGTCTGGAACGTTCGAGGAGTTTTCTCCTTACTTTTCTGCTGACCATTGCTTTTCCTTTGAGGCTTCTACCAAAAAAAAGATAGAACACTACACCTATGACAGGAAGGAACAACAAAGCAAGAGTCCATGACAGAGCACGTATGGGATTTTTATTTTCCGATACGACCACTACAACGCAAGAAATGACAACTACGCTATAGATGATTAAAAGGGCTATGTTGATCCAAAAATACAATGACATTTAAATGCAGAAATGAGATTCAATTAACAAAATATTTTTTGTATCTGAAATTATAACCTCATCAAAATGAATTTATAATCAATATGAGGAAAGGAGATAAAAAGAACCGCAGAGGAGCATCGAAATGGATGCCGCCTCTGCGGGTCGGAATGTATTATTATATGGCAATAGCCATATTACATATCTGATTACTCAGCAGCTGGAGTTTCAGCAGCTGGAGCTTCAGCAGGAGCCTCTGCAGCAGGAGCCTCAGCAACAGGAGCTTCAGCAGCAGGAGCAGCTTCAGCCTTCTTGCCACCGCGACGGCTACGGCGAGTCTTAGCCTTAGGAGCTTTTTCAGCGAGCATGTTCTCGTTAAAGTCAACGAGTTCAATCATAGCCATTTCAGCATTATCACCAAGGCGGTGTCCAGTCTTAAGGATACGAGTGTAGCCACCGGGACGATCACCAACCTTTTCAGCAACCACGCCAAAAAGTTCTTTAATAGCCTCCTTGTTCTGGAGATAGCTGAAGACGAGACGACGATTGCTCATATCGTCTTTCTTACAGCGAGTTATAAGAGGCTCGGCATACATACGGAGTGCCTTAGCCTTAGCCAGAGTCGTAAAGATTCTCTTATGCATGATGAGAGAGATAGTAAGATTAGAGAGCAACGCTTCGCGATGTCCTTTCTTACGGCTCAGGTGGTTGAATTTCTTATTATGTCTCATCGTAGTGTTTATTCTTTATCTAATTTATACTTTGAAATATCCATGCCGAACGAGAGATTGTTATTCTGGAGAAGATCATCAAGCTCAGTAAGAGATTTCTTACCGAAATTACGGAACTTGAGAAGATCGTTTTTCTGGAACTGAACGAGTTCTCCAAGAGTTTCAACCTCAGCGCTCTTCAAGCAGTTGAGAGCACGGACGCTAAGATCCATATCAACAAGTTTGCTCTTGAGAAGTTGACGCATCTTGAGAACTTCCTCATCGAATTCCTCAGGAGCCTCATCAGCAGGAGCTTCGAGAGAAATTTTCTCGTCGCTGAAGAGCATAAAGTGGTGAATAAGAATTTTAGCAGCCTCTTTAAGAGCATCTTTCGGAAGGATGGAGCCATCGGTGGTCACTTCGAGTA
>CAZGGB010000115.1:0-8704 GCA_964525115.1 uncultured Sangeribacter sp.
AAGACTCAAGACTTAATTAATCTTCCTCTTAAAGAACCATACTTCATTAAAGTTGACTCCAAGCATGATATTGAAATAATTTTCTGAAAGCATATTGATAGGTGACGTCTGGCGATGACGCCACTCAAGGCCCAAATTGATCATTGTCTTTCCACCAGGAGCAGTAAAACCCGTTCCAAGCGATACTCCATATTCCTTCATTGAGTTGCCATCTATCTTTAGATAATCGTCAGTGTAGAAGGCTCCAAGTCGCCAAGGCATCCTTTCAAAATAGCTTCCGCGGATGTTTTGGATATACTCCCCTCCAATGGCAAACCTTTTACGGTCGTTGAACTTCATTCCTACAAACACTTCTTGTCCGGAGCTGTCATATAGCGAGGAGAAAGGAGCATCAGACCATTGCTGGAGTGAAAAGTCTGCCTCGACCATTATACGGTGGACTTTCTCATGCGTATAGGAAATGCCGACACCAAATGCCTGCGGAGAATAGTACTTTCCTTTCATGCCACTTTTAGCTATAGTGTCAGGACGGGTATCTGATGTCAAATCCTGAATGGTGAGCCAAGTGTTGCCATGGTATGTTTTCTTAGGAGAGTAGGTGACTCCCAAGGTGACATAATTATATCTATTAAGAGGTTGCTTATATTGCAAACCTGCAACTATATTCCAATCCCTTATCTGCATTATCTGCTCAAATAGAGATTGTGAGCCGGAAGAAGGAGTGGAATATACATCATTTTGGATAGTTCCAAAGTCATACGATATGTTGACACCGAGTGATAGTCCCTTAATTTTTCCTGAAATTCCGGCATAAGCTTCTGTTATGCCTCCGGAACCTTGATTCTGACGGGCTCCGAATTTTATGTCATCACCAAATGCATAGCCCACTTGAGTGAGAGGCACCATACCAATCGACATTCCCATATATTTGGACAGAGGGAACTCCATTGTCACATAGTCAAGGCCTCCTCCATAGCCGTGACTGGAGGCTGACTTGTCTTTGCTCCACTGCATATTCATATTTGCACCCATATCCCATAGGAATGTCAGCGAGTCAATGGCTGCATATGATGCCGGATTCATAACATTGATCTGGCGTCCGGACTGCATGGCAAAGCCGATTCCACCCATCTGGCGCTGCATGGATGTGGCACGATCACCCAAGACTCCATAGCCATACATAGAATATGGAGTGTTGACATCGGCTTTCGCTACATTTATAAATGAAAGCAACGCCACGACTGCGGCTAATGATTTGATCTTAGATTTCATTGAAGTTGTATTTATAGATATAAAGCAGACCCCTCGCCATCAAGTCAGGCACATGGTCGACTGGTATGCGTGATTTGATGCAATCGGTAAGAATGCCGGCATCCCCGCCAGTAATAACAAGCCTTTCGCATCCAAAACAATTTTTATATTGACGATATGTCTCTACTATCTCATCAGAAATTCCTAATACTACCCCTGAGCGAATCGCTGTGTCGGTGGAATCACCTATCAAGGGAATTGGACCATCTGCATCAAGCAGCGGAAGAGCTGACGTGTGAGCATGAAGCGACTCAAAACGCAATCTCACTCCGGGTGCTATTCGACCTCCTCGGAATGCCGGTGATGAATCCACCACGTCAAGAGTGACAGCCGTGCCAGCATCCACCACCATCAATGTCTCACCCTGATATCGCATCGAAGCCCCAACAGCCAACGCCACCCTGTCAAGACCGAGGGTAGAAGGAGTCGCGTAATCTATACTTATCGGCAACCGCGTTGATCTTGACAAAATCAAAAGTTGCCCATCAAGTGCTATCCTAAGAGACTCCACCATCCTTGGATCTATATTCCCAACGGAGCAGAAAGCACCACAATCAGGATGCCATTGCTCCAACACCGCAAACACATCCTCCAAAGATTCCGCAGAAAAACGGCATACCATACTGGGCTCACCATCATCAAAAAGCGTGAGCTTCAGCATAGTGTTGCCTTGATCAACTGCCAGAAATCTCGAAGTCCCCATTTTTAAGTTCAGAGTTTATAGTTGATCGTTTATCGTTTATCATTAATAGCTGACCGTTGTTTCGCCGCTATCATCCAACTTGCTATGATCTGTATGACTGCCCCTGCCATAGTAAAGGCAACAGTCTGGCGCATCACGGCAAGCGGACCGGCAAAGAATCCGGAGTAATACTGAACCTTATAAAACCAAAAGGCTGCTCCGACAATAAAGCACATCCCTGCCCAAAATTCAAGACGGCGGAGGCGGCGCAGACGCAATGAATCGCCCGCAGCATTCACATCGACCACTCGCGCACAAGTATAGACAAGGGCTCCAGACGCATACACCCATTTCGCCCACATCATGGAATGTCCAATGACTCCTGAAAGAAATGGAGCCATCATAGCCAATAGCACGAGGAGCAACCCTACGGATGCCGCTATCTCTACATATTTACGTCTCTGCTCAAGCTTTGCCGATATACCGACATCCTGAGTGGATTCTTTTTCTTTTTTCATCAACAGGTCATTTAGACGGAGGCACCAACAGAAAAACATCTTCTGTAGGGCGCTTCATATGGTATTGCTCACGAGCTATATACTCAAGAGCCTCATCACCGCGTTCTATGGCAAGCCTGCGGCTTCTATAGTATGCGGCTGAGTCCTTATTTTCCTTTATTTCTTTCTTTAGTCGGAGTATCTCCTTCTCATATATCATACTCTGAGAAAAAGACGCATCCTCATTGAGAAGCAATAGCCCAATGAAGAACACTCCCATGATCAGAAGCGGTATGTTGGCACATCTTTTAAACCAGTATACTGTCTTTCTCGAAAAACTACTCACTTATTAAATAAATTAATTATTTATTTGAACCGAATTGCAAAATTAATCAAATATATGCGAAAAAACTAAAGAAGAGTCTAAAAAAATGTGAATGAACCCATTTTTTTACACTCTCTCACTATGAAGTTGATAATTGATCGTTAATCGTTGAAGATTAATCTTTGTTTCCAAGAAAGCTTTCAGCATGGAGCCGATCGCGAGTATTATCCACATCAAATGCAATCGAAAATTCAAATGGCAACACTTTGATAGGAGTCTTCGCAGCCAACAGCCGTTGGAAGTCGCTCAGAGATTCCGGCTCAAGACCCAACTCGGGAATTACGCCCATGATTTTTCCAGAAAGCCCATATAAGCCGGCTGACACTATCACACCTTCCTCAAATGGTGCCCCTCCATACCTGTAGTCGATGACCTCCCCTTCTGCATTTACTCTCGCATAAAGTGGGCTCTCATCCTCCACAAAACGTGTCAGACCCATCAGTGCCACATCAGCAGGCGACTCCTTAACACTTTTCACATACTCGCCAAACTCATCGATAGGGAATATAGCATCGCAAGTCATGGCGATGAACTTTCCCTCTATCCCTTCAGAGGCTGCCTTAAGCGTACAATAAGAATTATCGGTTATAATCGGTCGGGTAATCACAGGAAGGCCCTCTACACGCAGCTCCTCCAAATAATCAAGAAGCATCTGCATGCGCGCATTTGCCCCCACATATATATGTTCTGCACCACACTTCATGAGAGTATTGATAAGAACCCCGATCATAGGCTTACCAAATAATGGCACCATTGGCTTTGGCACCTCATATCCTTCCTTCACAAATCTTGAACCCAATCCCCCTGCAAGTATCACAAAATCCATATCGTCAATAGTTGATCGTTTATAATTTATCGTTAAGTAAGTCCGGTCTCAACATCTTAGTTCTCTCCAGCGCCTGATCCATTCTCCACTGTGCAATTTTCGCCTCATGACCGCTCAAGAGCACCTCGGGCACTTTCCATCCATTATAATCTGCAGGCCGAGTATATACAGGCGGGGCAAGCAGATTATCCTGAAAAGAATCCGAGAGAGCCGACTGCTCATCTCCAATCGCTCCTGGAATAAGACGCACCACAGCATCTACGACACAGGCGGCAGGGAGCTCTCCTCCCGTCAGCACATAATCTCCTATCGAGATTTCTTTTGTCACAAAGTGTTCTCGTATCCTATAGTCAATCCCTTTATAATGTCCGCAAAGTATGATAATATTGTTGAGCAATGACAGACTGTTAGCCATTGGCTGGTCAAAGGTCTTACCGTCAGGGGTCATGAAAATCACCTCGTCATACTCCCTCTCCGCTTTAAGTTTCGATATACAGGCATCCACAGGCTGAATCTTCATCACCATTCCAGCTTCTCCACCAAACGGATAGTCGTCAACTTTCCTGTGTTTATCGGTCGTATAGTCACGAAGATTATGCACATAAATTTCTGCAAGCCCCTTATCTTGGGCACGCTTCACAATCGATGTATTAAGCGGAGACTCAAGCATCTCCGGCATGACTGTCAATATATCTATTCTCATTACTAATTATAAAACTCCTACGAAAATCAGGTCGTAGACCTGAGAATTATGCCTAAACCCCTATCTATATTAACGCAAAAGCAACCTTTTTTATCATAAAGGGCGTCCTTTCACAAGGACGCCCCTACTATCAGGAGGATGTCTGTTCCCTCCATTGGAAAAAGCTATCAATCTATTTCTTCATCTGCCTCGTAGCCACCCATCTCGCGGATTGCATTCTTCAGCATGACATACTGCTGGAAGAGATGGTTGACTGGCACTTCTCCCTTGGTGTAGTCGTGCATCGGGCTCTTGAGGAAGAAGCTCAAGAAGCGCTGTATGCCACTACGGCCGGCGCGGGCTGCAAGGTCGCTGAGCAATACAAGGTCAAGGCAAAGCGGAGCGGCAAGAATTGAGTCGCGGCAGAGGAAGTTGATCTTAATCTGCATCGGATAACCCATCCAGCCGAATATATCGATATTATCCCAGCCCTCTTTATTGTCGTTGCGAGGAGGATAGTAGTTGATACGCACCTTATGGTAGTATTGTGTGTCTTCGTCGTTGCCGTGGCCATAAAGATCAGGCTGGTTTTCAGGAACGAGGATTGACTCAAGAGTAGAAAGTTTTGAAACCTCTTTTGTGCGGAAGTTGGCTGGTTCGTCAAGCACGAGACCATCGCGGTTGCCAAGAATATTGGTAGAGAACCATCCTGAAAGACCGAGACAACGTGTGCCGATAATTGGAGCGAAACCTGACTTCACAAGAGTCTGGCCTGTCTTGAAGTCTTTGCCCGCAATTGGCATGCCAGTCTGCTCTGAGAGTTCCCACATTGCCGGGATATCAACAGTAGTATTGGGTGCTCCCATGATGAATGGAGCGCCTTCTTTAAGAGCTGCATAAGCATAGCACATAGAGGGCGCAATCTTATCCTTATCATCGGCTTTCATTGCTGCTTCAAGCGATTCAACAGTGGCATGAACCTTTTCGTCAACCGGCACATAAACTTCTGTAGAAGCTGCCCAAAGCACTACGACACGGTCAAGCCCTTTTTCTTTCTTGAAATTGCGAATATCCTCACGAAGTTGTTCTGCCATTTCCCAACGAGTCTTTCCTTCCATCACATTGTCGCCGTCAAGACGCTTGGCATAGTTCTTGTCGAAGGCTGCTTTCATTGGCTTGATAGCCTCAAGCTCTTCCTTCACAGGATTGATGTCTTTTTCCTTCAATACTTCAGCATTGATAGCTGCTTCGTATGCATTAGCAGGATACACATCCCATGTAGCGAATTCAATATCATTGAGATCAGCGAGAGGAACGATGTCTTTATAATGAAGATATTTCTTATCCTCGCCCTTGCCGACACGGATCTTATCGTACATACACATTGAGCCAACAGGTTTGGTGAGACCCTTGCGTGTCATAAGGACACCGGTCATAAATGTTGTAGCTACGGCACCATTGCCGACTACCATCACACCCAATTTCCCGTTGGGCTTTGCTGCTTTATTTGCCATAATTTCTGGGTTTAAAAGCAGATTCCTTATAAATCTGCCTATTTTTATTATTGTTATTGTCTTTTTGAATCGAAATGTGCTTATTTTAACATTTCGGAAAACGTTGGCAAAGTTAGGACTAAATTTTCACACCACAAAAGAATTTATAAAATATTTACCCCTTCTAAATGTTAATTTTATCTAAAATTTTAATTTTATGTTAATTTATATTAATTTTATCTTTACTCTTCTCATTTTAGTGAATTATTGTTAATTTAGACAACAACCCGTTTCAGCTATTTTAAGCCATCATTCTCTTTTCTCACTTCGCTATTCATTATTCTTAATTTCACCATTTCCCTTCAAATTTGTTATAAAAATAAAAACACTATAGACTATGACAGGAAATATTTTTGAAGTCGCTCCCAACATCATATATATCGGAGTCGACGACCACGAAATAGAAAAATTTGAAAACCAATACGCTGTACCCAACGGAGTCAGCTATAACTCCTACCTTATCAAAGGTGAAAAAATCGCCGTAGTCGATACCACTGACGACCAGACAGGCACAGAATGGCTTGCAAATCTAAAAAAAGCTCTTGACGGCAAAAAGCCTGACTATCTGATAATAGAGCATATGGAGCCCGACCATTCATCGCTAATATCCACTTTCACAGAAATATATCCGGAAGCTGCCCTCGTGATGTCGGCTACTGCCGCACGTATGCTTCCGAACTATCTTGACCCGATTCCTGAGGGATGCAATATAATAAGTGTCAAAGAAGGAGATACTCTCGATCTGGGTGGACTGACTCTTAAATTCATTCTTGCTCCGATGGTGCACTGGCCCGAAGTAATGATGGCTTATTGCCCTGAAAGAAAACTTATCTTCAGTGCTGACGCATTTGGCACTTTTGGTGCTCTCGACTCTCTTAGCGAAGACTGGGCTGAAGAAGCAAGGAGATATTACTTCAATATCGTAGGCAAATATGGACCTCAGGTGCAGAATACACTCAAGAAGCTTTCCTCTCTTGAAATTGAGACCATCTGTCCGCTTCATGGACCAATAATTACAAAAAATATCGGACATTATGTGGGTCTTTATGACACTTGGAGCAGCTACCGACCGGAAACTGACGGTGTCTTTATCGCAAGCGCTTCAATACATGGCAACACCCTTGAAGCTGCAGAATACCTCGCGGAAAAGCTTCGCCAACTCGGAGTGGAAAATGTATTCGTAGCTGATCTAACAAAATATGATATGTCTGCCGCTGTTGCAGAAGCTTTCAAATATCCGAAGGCTGTATTCTGCGCATCAAGCTACGATGCCGGGCTTTTCACACCCATGTACACGTTCCTCCACATCCTTGCATCAAAGGGCTACTGCAACCGCGAAGCCGCTATAGTGGAAAATGGCTCTTGGGCTCCATCAGCAGGGAAATGTATGCGCTCTATGCTGGAAGGCATGAAAGGAATCAATATCCTTCCGGATACTGTCACCATACGCGGCACTTTCAAAGAATCTGACCGTCCCGCCCTCGATGCCCTTGCTGAAGTCCTCCTCGCCAAATAACCCCCTCACGAATCCCTATCCCCCACTAAGAGATTACGTGAGCACGGAAGCTCGAATCATCAGGTCAGAGACCTGATATTATGCATAAACCCCAGGCTTAAGCCTGGGGTTTGCTCATCTATAGATCGGTAGCCTCGGACAGGCGCTTTATGTTATAGCCATCATCCCTCTTCATTCATCGTTTATCGTTAATCATTGATCGGTTATCTTTCACAAAATACTGATTATAAATCAATCCCACCACAATAAGAGCCAACCCCACATATGTGCCAATCGCAATAGTTTCACCGAGCACTATCGCTATCAAAAACAGAGACAAAAACGGAGACAAATAGCACATCTGATTTATTAGCGCAGGATTATCCGTTATCCGCAACGCCATCCCAAACGTCAGGAAAGGAATCCCCATCTCAAACAATCCTATATACACCCCCGACAGCAATCCATCCAAGGAATCAACCCGTATTCCCACAAAACATCCTGCCAGCAATAGCACAACACTCCCGGCAAAAAAGCCCAAGAAAAGTGCCACAGTAGTATCCACTTTCCCCTCCAATCGATTATTAAACATCCAGTATGCCGCCCAAAACACTGCACTGAAAAGCGCCAAGAAAATACCAAGTACCGACACCTTTCCTTCTACCCCTCCCCCTCCGAGAGAAATACATACCACACCCGCCACCGATATCAGCATTCCAATGTACTTTCTTCCGGGTATTTTCTCATGATTGAAGACGGCAAGAAGCACAAGCAAAAATATCGGCCATGCATAATTGAGCGGTTGAGCCATCTGAGCCGGCAACAGATCGTATGCTTTGAAAAGCACAAGATAATACACAACCGGGTTAATGACCCCCAACAGAGCTGCCTTCAAGATCACCCCACCAGGCAACGACTTCAACTCTCCCCACTTCCGCTCTATCGTCATCATGCAAGCATACACAAGCATAGCCGTGACAGTTGCCACAAGCAGCATATCAAACACCGTCAGTGACCGCAACGCAATCTTAAACGCAGTAGCCACCGTAGCCCAACTCAGCACTGCCACTCCACCCAACACCACAGCCTTAGATTTATTAGTCATCTTAATATCCTGTAAAAATTGAATCAAAATCCCATGCGCCATTTGCCCCCTGCGCACACAGAGTGAAATTACAAGTGCAAAATTACAAAATTATTTGTTCTATATGAAGTTGTTTCGACTTATTTTTTTATTAATATTTCGTCAGGTTTTCGAGCAGATTTTTCTTCA
>CAZGGB010000116.1:0-8690 GCA_964525115.1 uncultured Sangeribacter sp.
CAGGCACCGTCGAGGTCGAGGTGTCCTACAACCGCGAGCGTGTACGCCTTTCTACAGGCGTGGCTGTCCTCAAACAGCAATGGCAGAGCAATCAGGTGGTGAAACACCCTGAGGCGGCGAAGCTGAACGACCAGATACGCCGTGTCGCTGACGGAATCCGTGAGAAGATGGCATCCATCATCTCACACGGTGGCGAATACGACCTCTCACAGCTCAAGAAAGTGCGAAAGACGCGCGTGCAGGGTTCCATAATGGATTTCCTCGCATGGCTGGAGGAGCGTATCGACATGCGCCCCGTCGGTGAATCCACCAGACGGCAGCATAAGGTTATGCTCTCGTGCCTACGGGAGTTCGGTCTTATCCGTAACTTCTGTGACGTGACACCAAAGAATATCCGGCTGTGGGACGATTTCATTCATAAGCGCGTCACCACCCAATCCTCCGTCCACGGCTACCACAAGAGGCTGAAACCATATATCGTAGAGGCTATCCAGTTCGAGAAGCTGGAGACCAACCCCTACGAGAACATGAGGATACCAAGAGGGAAATCAGAGGGAATAAAGTTCCTTACTGAAGAGGAACGAAACCGTATCGAGGCACTGGAGCTTTTCAGCATGACCGAACAGGTGCGTGACATGTTCATATTCTCCTGCTACACCGGTCTCGCTTACAGCGACCTCGTGAAGATCAAGAAAAGCGACGTGTTCAAGCAGGGCGATGACCTTTGTATACGCGACAAGCGCACCAAGACTGGCCAGCCCTATACGATAGTGCTGCTCCCGAAGGCCGCGGAGATACTTAAGAAGTATGACTACAACCTTAACCGTATGTCCAATCAGAAATGCAACGACCAGTTGAAGCTGATCGCACACATGGCAGGAATACACATCAACCTGACAATGCACGTCGGCCGCCATACGTTTGCAACGTGGGCGCTGACAAAGGGTGTCGACATATCCACTGTGAGCAAGATGCTCGCACACTCCAGCGTAGCCATGACCGAGAAATACGCCCAGGTGCTCCAGACAAGCGTAATCAAGGGCTACGGCTTATTGAAATAGACACTTATTTCTCCATCTTGTCATTCATCCTTAGGGCAATCAAACAAGAGGGAGAACTTGTATTCCGGTATCACATTTCCCGACACCTTTGGGGACACTCTTCCGGTCACGATTTGGGACACTTTCGGGGACACAATATTATATAAATAATAATATAAATATTCTTCTCTCTCCCTCCCGTAATCCGCGAGAAAATTTTTTATTGCTAAATAGACCTAACCATCTGGCGATTATTGCACTGCTGGAATATTTTTATTAATTTTGCATTTGAAATGATAAGATTTGAACTAGTAGCAAGACTACACGACATAAAACAGATTGTCATCGAAGCAAATGTTTCGATGTCTGACTTATGGCTATACCTCTGTCGCAATCGAAGTTCCCATTGGACAAGCTTTTCAGACGGTATCTTTATCTTGCATAGCGTAACCTTATGATTCTTAAAATGCAAGTGAGATACAAATAGCTGTTGATATAACCCTGAAATACTAATCCCCACATGCATCACTTTGATAAATTTGACATACGAGTTTATGATAGATTCATCGAAAAATTTGCCGATCGTTACATAAAACAGCGGTCAGAATTATTTGGGGGCATTAGTGAAGAATTATTAGAATTGGCAGAATCTGTGGGTTGCGGATTTGATCTTAACTCTTTATTGCAGATCGTAAAGTATAATTCAGTTGCTTCCGACCCTAAAAGAGAGAATGGAGACAAACCTTTGGCATTTAAGGATATTTATAGAAGTGACCTCGGAGAGTTACTAACTACTTATTATTTTGAAGAAAAGATATCCGAAGATCGTAGATTTTTAATCCCGATTAAAAATATTTCATACAGAGAAAGATTTGATTTACCTGGGCGTGGATTTGATGCTATAGGATATCGAAACGAACCAGATAAAGTTAACATTTTAATTGGAGAGGCAAAAGTTTCGTCACAAAAAGTAAATCCCCCTCATGTTGTTGATAAACATGATGACTCAATATATAAGTCTCAAAAGAGTCATCATGATGATACTGGTATGGTTTTACAGCGGCTCACAGATTATTTACGTAGATTACCTTTTAATAATCATTTTTTTGTTATTGCAGGTGTAGTAATAAATATGAAGCAGGGAAATACTGATAAATATGATATAACTTATGGATGCGGGCTTGTGAGAGATTATAAATGTGTAGATGAGACTAAGGATTTTGGAAAGATGCAGTCACTATCACATGAATTTGAACCAGGAATGGTGGATTTTGCCATTTTTTCATTTACGGAAAAAACTATTGATGAAACCATTGAGTTGTTTTACCAAAAAGTAAAAGAAATGGTACAATGAAGAGTAACGATTACATACAACAAATTCTCAATGATGATGATATAAAGTCTCTGTTAAATAAGAGCAATCAAATGTATCATCTTCAATCAGTATGTCCCAAAGATTCTATTTTGGACTCTTCTGAGATTGAATTATCATGTCGTCTTGCTTTTTTATTAATAGGCCTTTCTTTTAAAGAAAATTCAGATTCCAAGTGGAAAGAATATGCATATAAACTTCTAAAAAATCTTCAAATTCGTCGAAGAGAAGATATCGATCTATTTGACGAAATAATGGGGTATGATATCTCGGATAAGTCATTAATCTATTATTTCTATTTATCTAGCCTTGCACTAGTTTTAGATAAAACGATTTCAGCTAGGATAGAATTAAACGATTATGTTGATTCTGGTAACGAGGAAAAATCATGGTCGAAGCGCGTATTTTCTGGAATATTAAAGTCTCTTTTCTTTCTCATTAGGAAAAGTAATGGTTTTGAGGATATTCGTAAATCCATCCTTGAAATATCTAAATTACAAAGCGAACAATCAAAATTTGAAGAGGAGTATTTAAATAAATTTGATATACATACCCAAAAGGAAGAAGCACTTGTTTTAGTTAGCTTATACCATACATCTAAGGCCATAACTGAAACCGCTGAATATCTTTTAAATGGATACAAATACAAGAAACGCATAGATAATGTGGTAAGACAACATGTTGATATAGCGTTAGAGATCATGCCTTCGAACATTCGTTTAAGAGATTTTGTATATATAATCCATCAAGATTTACTATGTTTAATACGCAATTCTATTTGGTATGGAACAGCATTTCAAGACCAAATAAAGAAACTATGTATCTTTAAAAGTTCCCAAGATATTTTGGAACTTTTACCTTCTCAAAGGCAAGCAATGCAGCAGAATCTATTTGACGTATATGCAAATGCGTCAATAGTCCAGATGCCCACGAGTGCAGGAAAAACGATGTTGGCTGAATTCAATATCGTTTTAACAAAATCTTTGCGAAGAGATGCGAAGATCGTATATGTGGTACCATCACGAGCATTAGTAAATCAAGTATATTTTGATTTGAGGAAGGATTTGTCAGCACTTGGACTTAATGTGGAGCGTACTTCGTCAGCGAGTGAAATTGATCCGACTGAAGCAGATTTCCTAATAGCTGATGATGTTGATATTATTGTTTCTACACCAGAAAAATTAGACTTACTTATCCGTAGATCTCATTCTTCTGTTGAGGACGTATCGTTGTTTATAATAGATGAAGCTCATACAATTGAAAACGGAGAAAGAGGTGCAAAACTCGAATTGCTAATTTCTATGTTGAGAAGAGAACGTCCAAATGCAAAGTATATGTTATTGTCTCCGTTCCTACCTGGAGATAAAGAGGCGTTAACAGAATGGTTAGGAGGTGGAAATGTAATCAACGTTGATTGGAAGCCATCTGAAAAAATTATAGTTGGCTTAACTGCCACTAAAAAGAAAGCTAAGTTTAAACTACTAGAGTCAGCCTATAGTTTCAATCTGTATCAGGAAGATGATGTGGAAATTAAAAATCCTTATACTTTAAAATCTACATCAAAAAAGGATCGTATTTTAGAATTTTCATGTCACCATTTTTCAGCCAAAGGGAAAACTGAGCTTATCCTATGTCAAGGTAGGAGAATAGCCAATAAGGTTGCAGAAAAAATTTATGGTTGGGTAGACTCTAATGTCGACAGTGAAGAAATACAACTAGTCCAAAAATACATTGATGAAGAATTAGGTTGTTCGACTTCTTTTTCCAGATTTCTAGGAAAGGGAGTTGCAGTCCATCATGCTGGGTTATCCGATGAAACTAAACTACTTACAGAGCACTTAATTCGCCGAGGATTGATTAATTTTGTATGTGCAACCACTACAATTGCGGAAGGAGTTAATTTTCCAGTATCGACAGTCTATTTTGACACATATTACAGAGGTAGCCATGACAATGTTTTAAGTGCAAATGATTTCTGGAATATTGCTGGCAGGGCAGGTCGTACTTTTGTTGATGATTTCGGCAAAATTATTTTGCCATTTAATACAGATAAAAACGCAGAAACAGGAAAGTCCATCATTCGTAAGGGTGCTGAGGAATTAACAAGTGTTTTAGCTAAACTATTTGTTGACCGGGAATATATACTTCAAACTTTAGCGAAAGAACGAGGAATAGAAGTTTTAATGCACGAATATAAGGAATCGTTTGCTCCCATATTCCAGTATTTTGTACATTTATTAAATGTTGCAGATAATGAATATGCAGTAGAAATAGATGACTTATTTAAAGACTCGTTAGTATATTTCATGTTAGACAATGACAGGCAAAAGAATAAATTTATTGATCTATGCCGTCAAATCTACCTGACAATTCAAACTAGATATGCGAATAATATTGGTGCTCTTAAATATGCCGACAAGACTGGTTTTTCCGTTCCTTCTGTCTTGCAGATCATGCATCAAAAAGCCTCTAACCCTGCTATTTCAGACTTAAATACATGGACACCAAATGTGATGTTTAATCGTAGGAATCCAGCTAATCTGACTCAGAAAATAAAGGCAATTTCTGAACTACGAGAAACCGGCCTTGGCACAGATGATAAGAGTGCACCTTTTAATCCAGAGCTGGTTGCAAAAATGATTATACAATGGGTTAAGGGAGATAAGATAAATGCAATATCCTCCATACACCCTCATTTTGCTGACGATGATACAGACATTCGTTTAACCGATTTTGTTTCGTATATGAACCAGTTAAGATTCAAGGCATCATGGGGACTTAGTGCACTTGAAGGTATTGTTAAAGGAAATGAGAACGAGATAAAGGATTCTTATATTCCATCATATGTCTATTATGGTGTGGATAATAATCCATCTTTAGCAATGCGGATGCTAGGTATTCCTCGTTCGTTGTCATTATCACTATCTCAAATAATTACTCAGCCAATTTCGCAATATTCGTTTTCCAAATTACGTAATATGATAAATTCCCTGTCTATTGAAAATTGGGAGAATCTAAAACCCAAGCACTCGAGATTAACAGGAGAAGAATGGAAGCATATTGTCGAAATATTGATGAAATAACACATAAAAGAAGAACTTTATATCAAGTGTGTCACATTGATCTTCTTATACTTATTACCCATACCGAGGGCAAATGCCATTTGATCTTTAATGATAAGTTCTCCTTTTTGCAGTCCGGCTATGGCAGTGCGTATATCGTGAAGTTCCTGACCGCTCACACCGAAAAGGTCTTTGATAACTTTGTCATCGATTGTCTGCTGCTTCATAATTAAGGGGTACTGTGCGTTAGCGTAAAAGTCGAAGCCCTTGTTTTTGAAGTCAGCCATATTCTGCGTAGCGAGAATAATAGACAATCCCTTATTGCGTCCGACCGCAATAAGGTTTCGGAGCGGTCGATTGTCAAAACTTAACATATAGTGTGCCTCGTCGATTATGGAGAAGTGGCGTATCTGCACAACATCATCATTTACGGCTTGCTTGTCGAGCTGTTCATAGATGTTGTTGAGTTTCGACATCAGGAAGTACACGATTGCTTTTGCAATCGGGCCGTCTTTGCGGTAGCCGTCCATTTTGACGATAAAACTTTCGCCCACGAGGTCGGCTTTATCCTCCGTGTCAAAGATATTGGCGCGGTCGAGTTGTTTCAGGATTGATGAAATAGAGTCGTCCTTGTCAGGGCCTTTCATCCTCGACTGATATTCTTTCAGCATATCCGTGAAAGTAATAGGCGCACCGTTAGTGCATTTATAACATTCAACGATGGCTTCACTCAATCGGTTACTCATATTTGAACTTGGTGAGAGGCGGTCGAGCGAAGCAAGTGCCGAAGCCATTTCAGTAGAATAGAGATTTATTTCGTTAATAGGACGATTAGTGAAGTCCTTAAACGGAGTGAACGGCAGCGGACGCTCGATTGGGTCAAGTATGCAAGAGCGGTCAACGTCAAAAAGTCCGAGCCAGTGATTGTTTTGAATGTCGCTAAACTCTCCCTTGTAGTCAAACAAGAGGAAGTTTACAGGGTAACTGCTTTCAGAAGAAATAGAACGTATCTGCTGCATCAGTACTGCAAGAAGATTAGTCTTGCCCGAACCTGTTGCCCCGGCAATAATTATCTGTGCATTGGTAATGGCGCGGCTGTTGATGTCGAGGGTTGCTTCCATTTCAGCGTCTCCATAATTTCCGATTAGGAGATTGAGAGCCGGAATATCTTTGGCGAGAGCCACTTTTCCGCCGGTGGCAAAAAGATAATTTTCCAGACCGTTATCAACTAAAAGCGTATCGCGTCCGCGATACATTTCTGCACTGACTATGCGCGACAGCACATTATTATTAGACAGGTCAAGCCCGGAGTCGTGGTAGCGCAGTTTGATAAGAGCAGAATATAAAGGAGCGAGTTCTTGGTGTGTCCAAAAACTGCTCTGAAATCGACTACCTTTCTGCAACTTCATACTTTCAACAAAGCTAATATCGCGTTTGTCAGGTGTCGAAAGACCCACGAGCAAACAAATACGCATCAGCTTATTGTTGGTAATTGAATAGCGACGCTCATTGCCCGCTGACCTCGAAAGATTAACAAATGATTCGAGTTTATCTTTGAGTAGAGCAAACTCCGTGTTGAAGTTCTCAGGGAAATATATGTCTCCAAATATAAGTGGCATGGCGTTACTGATTTAATTCGATTCCAAAATAGCCGTCGCTGACAGTTGTTTTTTGTTCCTCCACGTCGCGGTGCAATGTAAATGTCTTTGATATGAAGGCTTCGAGTTTCTTATAATCGCTGTACGGGCGAACCTCTGACGTGGTGCAAAGCAGAATGGTTTGCTCCGCAAGGTTGGGGAAGTATTCCTCAAAGAGCATTTCGCGGCTCTCGTTGTCGAGAACGCCCATCACGGTATCTATCATCACAGGAGGGTTATAGTCGCCGAGGTTGCGAAGCACCTTTAGCAACACCTGAATGAAAATCTGCTTGGAGGCAGCGTTAAGTTGATTGAGCGATATTTCATTTCCTTTTGTATGGAAAATCTTAATATTGAAGTTTTCCATACTATCGCTCAATTCCACGCGCCCGATGTGCCCCTTATATGAAACGAGCAATCGGTTGAGTTGCTGTTGCATTTCGCTCTCGATCTGCGCCTTTTTCTTTTTCAGCAGAGAGTCGGCAACTTTTTCAAAGAACGGTTTGAGTTTTACGAGGGTGTCATACTTCAAATCCGGCTCTTGCTGAATCTGCACATCGTAACGGTGGATGCGATTTTCAAGTTTCTGAATTTCCTGTTTGAGCTGTCCTTCAGTAACCTTTGCTTTTTCAACCTTGCGTTGGCTGTCCTCGTAGTTGGATATGATAAACTCATTTCCACCGGCTCGCGTTTGTTCGAGATTTCTTTTCTCGGTGCGTAGTTCCTCAATGGTAGCGAGAAGCACTTCGAGGTCTTGACGCTGACGATAAAGCGCGACAAACTGGTTGTTTGCCCCACGACTTACTAAAGATTTGAGAGCAGATATTTCGGCAGAGTCGAGATAGTCAAACGGGTCTTGTTGGTTGGTGGAGTTCTGAACGGCGACAATGTGGTTCACAACATTTTCTTCGTCCACGTCAGGCGAGCAAAGAGAGAGTTCCTTGAGATAGTCAATAATCTTGCTTGTAACGTCGCGTAGCGTTTCAAGAGGATAAGCCCCAGTACCCGACTGTTGCAATTCCTGTTTTATACGGAGGATATTATTGATTTCAACGGAAAGATTAGCCGCCATTTTGGGGAGGAAAACATTGATTTCGATGTTTTCCATAAAGCCTTTAATATCCTCGGCGTATGTGGCTGCGCGACGGACAATATCATCGACCTTTGCCGAAATATCGGTTATGCGCTTATTTAGAGCGGCACTTTGCTGTGCGCCCTCTTTGGCTTTCTGATATTCGGTTTCCATTGAGGTAAGATACTTGTATAAAGTATCTTGCTCTGCAACACAAGCGTTAAGGTCAGCCACAAGTTTATCCTTTTGGCTGACGAGTTCGTTATACTCGGCTGCTTCCTGTTCGGCTTGCAGTCGGAGTTGTGCCCACTCCTGTTGTAATTTCTCTGCGGCTCGCTTGAGTTGCAGATACTTTTTGAAGCCAAGCACATTCTCGAAGTTGTCGCGTATGGTCTGAGCGAACACATTCTTTTTAAGAAGTTCGCTCGACTGCATGGCGTCAAAAAGGAAATACTGGCTCAACTCCTGAGGGAGATTAGCCTTGATGATTTTGTTTACTTCCTGTTC
>CAZGGB010000117.1:0-8594 GCA_964525115.1 uncultured Sangeribacter sp.
TGCTGATGCCGCTTACTCCAGCCACACCGCTCTTCTTGTTGATGAGATTCATGAGTCCGTCGGCATCAAGATTCATCTCCTTCATCAGGTAGACAAGAGCACCCGGATCGATATCTCCTACACGTGTGCCCATCATGAGGCCTTCAGTAGGAGTGAGACCCATTGAAGTATCGATGCACTTCCCATCTTTGATGGCTGCGATGCTTCCTCCATTGCCGATGTGGCAGGTGATGATGCGCTGCTTGTCATAGTCGAGGCCAAGGAATTCGCAAGCACGTTTGCTGACATAGCGGTGGCTTGTGCCATGGAAGCCATAACGACGCACGCCATATTTCTCATAAGCTTCATATGGAAGTGCATACATATATGCATAGTCAGGCATGGTCTGATGGAAAGCAGTGTCGAATACTGCCACCTGCGGAACACTCGGAATAAGCTCAGTGACTGCCTCAATTCCAGCAATGTTGGCAGGATTATGCAGAGGAGCGACAGTGTAGCATTCCTTCACTTCTTCGATTACTTCTGGAGTGATGAGCACAGACTTATTGAACTTGTCCATGCCATGCACCACACGATGGCCTACAGCATCGATCTCGTCGAAGCTCTTAATCACACCATCTTTCGGGTCGGTAAGAACCTTGATTACATTCTCTACGGCAGCTTTAGCATCAGGCATTTCAACTGTGATGGTTTCCTTGGAGCCATCCGGGCGCTTGAATTTAAGGAAAGAATCAGGAAGACCGATTTTTTCAACGCCTCCTTCTGCGAGAACCTCTTTTGTGTTGCTGTCGATAAGCTTATATTTTACACTGCTGCTTCCGCAGTTGAGAACTAATATTTTCATTTTATTTTTTTTCTGAGAGTGATTGATTGCAGGTGACTATGATTGTATTGATGATGTCTTCAACTGTAGCGCCACGGCTAAGATCGTTGACAGGAGCAGCGAGACCCTGAAGGATCGGGCCGACAGCACCAGCTCCCGAAAGACGCTGCACGAGCTTATAGCCTATATTGCCGGCTTCGAGGGATGGGAAGATAAGGGTGTTGGCATGTCCTGCCACTTCGCTGCCGGGAGCTTTCTGTGCGCCCACGCTCGGAACTATAGCGGCATCGCTCTGGAGTTCACCGTCAACCTTGAGTTCAGGAGCAAGCTGGTGGACAAGTTCTGCTGCGTTGCGCACCTTGTCTACTCTCTCGTGGCTTGCACTGCCCTTTGTAGAGAAGCTAAGCATAGCTACCACCGGGTCGAGACCTGCAATGTTCTTTGTGGTTTTAGCAGTCTCGATAGCAATCTGAGCAAGTTCTTCGGTAGTTGGGTCAGGCACAACAGCGCAGTCTGCGAAGACGAGCATTCCGTTTTCTCCAAATTTGCAACCTTCAGGAAGAAGCATGATAAATGCACCGCTGACGCAAGTGACGCCTGGTTTAGTCTTTAACACCTGGAATGCAGCCCGAAGCACGCTTGATGTTGGGCTAAGAGCACCAGCCACCATGCAGTCGGCATCTCCAGCCTTGATCATAAGGCATCCGAGATATAATGGATTTTTCACCTGATAGCGTGCGTCGTCGATAGTCATGCCCTTTTTCTTGCGGAGTTCACAAAGAAGTTCAGCATATTTTTCTGTGTATTCCACATCATCGGTGTCGTAGATGTGTGCATTCTTGATGTTGGAGAGTCCAAGTTCGTCAGCCTTTGCAAGTATTGCTTCAGCTTTTCCCAAGAATGTCACGTCAGCAATCTTTTCTGCCAAAATATGGTCGGCAGCTTTAAGTGTACGTGGTTCGAGAGATTCGGGAAGGACGAGTCTCTGTGGGTTTTCCTTGGCCTTTGCGGTCAGTCTTTCAAACAGTGTCATGGTCTTTTTATGGTTAAGATATTTTTAAGATGGGCTCTTAATATAAAGGTTTAGTTAGAGCGATTCTATAACAATACGCAAATTTAGCAAAAAATATTGGATTAAGACCCTTTCATGATGAATTATTTTGTAACTTTGCAGTCGAAATAGGAAATGAAAATAGTAAAGCGCCTCCATATTTTTATGCTGCAGACGTTTCTGCCGCTCTTTGCGATGACTTTTCTCATCGTGCTTTTCATCGTGCTTATGCAGTTCCTATGGAAGTATATCGACTCTTTGGTAGGCAAAGGTCTCGGTATGGATGTGCTCGGAGAGTTGTTCTTTTATGCCGCAGTCTCAATGATTCCGATGGCTCTCCCGCTTGCTATCCTTCTTGCATCTCTGATGACTTTCGGAAATCTCGGAGAAAAATTTGAGCTTACTGCGATGAAGGCATCCGGAATATCTTTACTAAGAGTTATGGCCCCACTTATAGGACTCGTCTGCCTCATAGCTGTGGGTGCATTTTTTTTCCAGAATGATGTGTTGCCCAAGGCTCAAGTGAAGATGTGGACACTTCTTTTCTCCGTAAGACAGAAATCACCTGAAGTGGAGATTCCTGAAAATGTCTTCTACGACGAGATACCCGGATACAATCTTCTCGTCAAAGAAAAGAATAAAACAACGGGTATGCTCTACGATGTGATGATCTATGATGTAAACAGGGGTGATAATGTCACAATCCTGCTTGCTGACTCTGCGCGTATGGCTATGACTCCTGAGATGAGCCATCTTTATCTGCATCTGTATGAAGGAGAGCAGTTTGAGAACCTTCGAGAGCAGCGCACCAACGACCGAAATGTTCCGTTCAGAAGGGAAACGTTCTTCGATAAGCAGATACTCATTCCCTTTGATGCTAACTTCAATCGCCTTGATGAGCAAGGAATGCGCCAACAATATGTAGGGAAAAACATCGCGGAGCTTCATCAGAGCATTGATTCCATCGGACACAGAGTTGACTCGATCGGTGATATGTTTTCACTTGATCTTCGGAGGGATGCTTCGATGGTGCTTCCACGTCCTGATATGATACAGGTCACTCGTTCTGATGGAAGCACAGATGAATATGCTCTGAAGAGAAAGAAACAACTAAAGAAAGAAACAGAAGCTATGGAGAAAGCCACTCGAGCTCTTTCAATAGACTCAGTATTGAACTCTTTGCCGCCGGCAGATGCATCTCAGCTTCTGGCACAAGCCATAGGAATATCACGTGAGCATCAGAACGTCAACGAATTTAAGAGCCTCACCATGGAAGAGGAGAAAAAAAGCATACGGCGTCATGAGATAGAGTTAATAAAGAAATATACTCTTTCGGTGGCTTGCATCATCTTTTTCTTCATTGGCGCCCCTCTGGGAGCCATTATCCGCAAGGGTGGTCTCGGAACTCCACTCGTAGTGTCGATATTCCTCTTCCTTATCTATTACATTTTTGATAACACGGGATATAAGTTGGCTCGCGACGGACGTTGGCCCGTAGAGGCTGGTATTTGGCTTTCCACCATGGTGCTTGCTCCTTTGGGGGTCTATGTCACATGGAAGGCGATGAATGATTCCTCTGTGTTTGATGGCGATCGCTATAAGAATTTTTTCAGGAGTCTTTTGGGACTCAGGTCTTCGCGACATGTGCCACTCAAGGAGGTAATAATAAGGGATATCGACACTGAAAGAGCAGCAAGGATGTTGGCTATAGTAAGCCGTAGATGCGATGTCATGATGGAGTCATTATCTCCGATTAGGAACGTGTGGAAATCTTATGTCGCCTATTATATTTATGGCATAGATACGAAACGCATACATATAGTGTCTGATGAGATCAATCGCACGATCGACTATCTTTCAGACTGCAGGAATCCCAGAGTGGTGATGAAGCTCTCGGAAATTCCAATAATAAGGGTGCTTTGGGTGTATTCACCGGCTCCCAGGCGTTGGATAGGATATGCGATGATGGTTGTTTTGCCGATATCCATTCCGTTGTGGATTTATGGAGAAAAATGTCTGCGTAATCTTAGGCGAGATTTGACAAAGACTGCTGAAATCTGTCGTTATCTGGAGGCGGAATATTTCAAAAAATAAAATTTTCTCTGAAAGTGGGTTAAAAATTTTGTATTGTCAATATTTTTTTCTAATTTTGCATTCAGAAAAGCGCTTGTGGCGTAATTGGTAGCCGCGCTAGACTTAGGATCTAGTGCCGAAAGGCGTGGGGGTTCGAGTCCCCCCGGGCGCACAGAAAAAGGTTTGTCTCATTTGAGGCAAACCTTTTTTTATTTTACATTCAAAATTGGTTTTATGAGATGGGCTCTTAGAATTTGATGCCTATTATGGCGGAGCATTGAGCAAGACGTGTGGTGATGTCGTTGCATTCAAGGCCTTGGAAGCGGTAGTCGAAACCAAGGGTCAATGCGTTTTTGCCAAGTTGCCAATCTGCTCGGAGACGGCTTTTCACTTGCGGACGATTACCCCACCATCCGAAATGCGCTAATCCTGAATGATTGCCGAGATATATCTCATAGTATGTCTCGCCGTAAGATGGGCAAAAGAAACACCCAAGGGTGGGAATTTCAACGCTTTCGCTGATGCTTAGTCGTTTTCCACATAGTTTGATCTTATTATATTCGGCAGAAGCTGTCAGTGAGCCTCCAGCCCACATCAGACCTTGAGCAGGATTGTTGCCGTTGCGAGGTAGATATAGGACACCTCCATCAATGCCCACAGTGGCTCCAGCAGAGAAATTGAAGCCACTTTCTGAATTCCAAAGCCTTTCTACGCCCCACTCAAGATTGAGAATGAGGTCGTACATTCTTGAATTTTTTGCCGGACTCAGAAGATAACCATAGTAGAAGTCTGCACGAGCCTGCATGCCGACAGTCTTGTCTCTCCATGAAGCGTGTCGCCATTCATAAGAAAGGCCGTAGCCAGGACCCGTGTAGGTGAGGGGTGACAGATACGTGCATCGCGTGGTCTGGTGTCCCCACATGAATTCCAATCTTTGCCCGGAAAATGACGATAGGGAAAAGACTATGATGCTGATGACAAATATGGCGTATCTTCTGTAATTGTCCATAAGTATAAATTTGAATATATGTAGTAGGGACGCATTAGGCGTGCGTCCCTACCAAGTTATTAAGCTCTCAATTAAGCGTCTTGAATTAAGAATTTGATGAGGAGGCACGGCGTGCACGACGGCGTGTTGTCGGCTGTTCGGTGACCACCTCTTCTACTCCGGCGAGAACACCGTCGATAAGGATTCGACCGCAGTATTCGCATACTATCACCTTCTTATGCATCTTTATCTCAAGTTGACGCTGAGGAGGGATACGATTGAAGCAACCGCCGCATGCATTACGCTGAACGCATACAATGCCAAGACCGTTGCGGGCATTCTTGCGGATTCTTTTGAAAGCATTGAGTGTATAGTCGTCGATTTTTGTCTCGAGTTCCTTGGCATGCATGAGCAGCTTTTCCTCTTCTTGCTTGGTCTCTGAGATTATATCTTCGAGCTCTTTCTTTTTATCCTCAAGATTGTGCTCACGGTCGGTGAGTTCCTCCTGAGTCTTAACGATCTCTTCTTGCTTGTCGTTGATTTTATGCTGAGCATCACGTATATTCTTCTCAGCCAGTTCTATTTCGAGATTTTCGAATTCCTTCTCTTTTTCAAGAAAAGCAAACTCGCGATTGTTGCGTACGTTGTTGATCTGTTCGTCGTAGCGGGCAATCTTCTCCTTACGCAACTCAATATCATTTTTCTTTACTTTAATCAGATCTTCGTGGCGTGTGATCTCGTCTTGAAAGTTTTGGATTCTTGTCTGAAGACGAATGATGTCATCTTCAAGGTCTTTCACCTCAAGAGGAAGCTCACCTCTAACACTCTTGATACGGTCTACTTCCGACAGGCATGTCTGAAGGCGGTAGAGGGCAGTGAGGCGCTCCTCTACAGAGCGCTCTTTGTCATTTTTTTTATCTATTGCCATTTTATATTGATGGTTTAATTGTATATGCTTTTGATTGTGGTATAATTGTTTATCCTATTGAAAGCGTCAATTGCTCATCAGACCTATTGGGCTTTTCTCACAGTCGGAAAAGTAGATGACGCTATCGGGATAGACTGTGCGTATCGCGCGACTAAGAATCTTGCGGCTGCAAAGTTCACTCTCGAAGTGGCCTATGTCTGCCAGCAGAATGTCTGATCCATAGCTTGTGAAGTCATGATATTTCAAGTCTCCGCAAATATAGACATCCGCCCCAGATTTGAGTGCATGCTTTATGAGGCTTCCGCCGGAACCCCCACAAAGCGCTACTTTTCTGATCACTATGCCCGGAGTCTGGGCTGAGTATCGAAGATCCTTCACTTCAAAAGTGTCTTTCACTTTCCTAAGGAATTCGAGTTTTGGAGTAGGGGCTACGATACCTACGACTCCAAGACCTTGCGAACCGTCGCCGGCTGCGCTTTTCTCAAGCGGACTGCAATCTTTCATCCCAAGCATATGTGCCATTTCATAGCTAACTCCCTCAAATGCTGAATCGAGGTTTGTATGAGCAGAATATATGGCGATATTGTCGCGCAGGGCACCGGCAGCAATCCTTTCTGTTGGAGTGGCTCCCGTGAGACGCTTCAAGCCACCAAAAATAAGGGGATGGTGGCTGACTATCATGTTACAGTCTCTCTTTTTTGCTTCCTTTAAAATATCTTCGGTAAGGTCAAGGCAGAGCAGAATTCCTGTCACCTCCATCTCAGGATCGCCCACCTGAAGGCCAGGGTTATCCCAATCTTCCTTCAGGGTGAGCGGTGCGAAGTCTTCGATGGCTTTTGCTATTTCCTTTACTTTGATCACTTATTCTAATTTTGAATTTTGAATGTTGAATTTAGAATTTATGACAGGTATGTGCGGACACGTGGCGGCGGTTGGGAAACGCCGTTCTATCAAAGCTTTGGTTTGAGTTGCAGATCGAGTTCGTCGAGCTGAGCTTGATCGATAGGAGATGGTGATTCGTTCATCACGTCGCGTCCTGAATTGTTTTTCGGGAATGCGATTGTATCGCGTATGCTGTCGAGCCCTGCTAATATCGATACGAAACGGTCAAAACCAAGAGCCAGACCTCCATGAGGGGGAGCCCCATATTGGAATGCACTCATCAAGAAGCCAAATTGTTCCTGAGCCTTTTCTGGAGTGAATCCAAGAAGTTCGAACATTTCGTTCTGTAGCTCTGAGTCGTGAATACGAATAGAGCCGCCACCGAGTTCTGTGCCGTTGACAACGATGTCGTAAGCAGTTGCACGGACTTTGCCTGTATCTGTGCGAAGCATCGGAATGTCTTCAGGGTTAGGCGAAGTGAATGGATGGTGCATAGCATAGTAGCGCTGGGTCTCGTCATCCCACTCGAAGAGAGGGAAATCTACTACCCAAAGACATGCAAAGGTATTCTTGTCGCGGAGTCCAAGACGGTTGCCCATCTCGAGGCGAAGTTCACATAGTTGTTTGCGTGTCTTCATAGTTTCACCGCTCATCACGAGCAAGAGATCGCCTGCTTCAGCTCCGGCACGTTTGCCCCATTCTTGCAGCTCTTCAGGCGAGAAGAACTTGCCAACGGAGCTCTTGATGCTTCCGTCCGGCTCAAACTTAACCCACATAAGGCCCTTGGCACCTATCTGAGGACGCTTGACAAATTCTGTCAGTTCATCGATCTGCTTACGGCTATATCCAGCGCATCCCTTAGCGAGAATGCCAACTGTGAGTTCGGCATCGTCGACTACTGAGAAACCGTGACCCTTAGCAAGGTCGGTAAGTTCCACAAACTGCATACCGAACCGAATGTCTGGTTTGTCGCTTCCGTAGAGGCGCATAGCATCATTCCAAGTCATGCGAGGGAATGGCTCTGTGAAGTCGATGCCTTTGACATATTTGAAGATATGCTTTACGAGACCTTCAAACATATCGATGACGTCTTCCTGCTCAACGAAGCTCATTTCGCAGTCGATCTGGGTGAATTCCGGCTGACGGTCGGCACGGAGGTCTTCATCACGGAAACACTTTGCAATCTGGAAATAACGATCATAGCCGGAAACCATCAGGAGCTGCTTGAAAAGCTGCGGGCTCTGCGGGAGAGCGTAGAATTCTCCGGGGTTCATGCGTGAGGGCACCACGAAGTCGCGAGCACCTTCAGGAGTAGACTTAACGAGAATTGGAGTCTCTATCTCAAGGAAGCCCTTGGAGTCGAGATAACGTCTAATCTCGAAAGCCATTCTATGGCGGAGTTCAAGATTTTTCTTGACGCAAGAACGGCGCAAGTCAAGATAACGGTATTTCATACGGAGGTCGTCGCCACCGTCAGTATTGTCTTCAATAGTGAAAGGAGGAGTCTTGCTCTTATTCAGCACTTTGAGGCCATCGGCAATAATTTCCACTTCTCCAGTAGGGAGGTTAGGGTTCTTGGAAGTGCGTTCTTCAACTTTTCCACTGATGCGGACCACGAATTCACGTCCAAGCTTATTGGCAGCTTCAAACAGCTCAGGGTTATTCTCGCTGTCAAATACCACTTGTGTGATTCCGTAGCGATCGCGGACATCGACGAAAGTCATGCCACCCATTTTACGGGCTTTTTGAACCCAGCCGGCTATCTCTACGCGTTTGCCGGCATCGGCGAGTCGAAGCTCGCCGCATGTAGTGTCTCTATACATAAAATTTCAATATCAACTGAAAATGT
>CAZGGB010000118.1:0-8577 GCA_964525115.1 uncultured Sangeribacter sp.
CTCATCCTTGACTACTCAATTATCTTTCTATTCATATTTTGATGCGGTTGCCCTGTTCCACAATCCGTATCCGGTCCAATATCCATCAGTACAGAATGAATAAGCCAAGATATGCATAGGATCGAGTCCTTCCACTTTCCAAGTGCCATCTTCAGCAATAGAGAATGTCAGGGTAGTATCTTCTGTTGGAGCATAGTCATAATAAATTTCACCATCCTCCTCAATTTCATAGTAGTCGCTGATGGTGAGATCTGCCCCATCTTCAAAATCGTCGTTCCAAAGCACTGTCTGAGGGAGATCTACCACAATCTTATCACCATCCTTCCTACCTTTTACATAAGTGTCAATTGGTATTTGGGGCAAGATATTGTAGATATAAACTTCATCGTTCTCTCCATATACCACATGAGTTGCATATATCTCATCCTCAAATTCAAAAGTGTACCCATCGAAATCAACAAAGCCACTGCAAGTGGCAGTCATTTCCTGTCTACGCCCTTCGACTTCATAAATTACATCTTCAGAAGAGCCTACTTTTGCGGAAACTTTCTTTATGCCAGCATTATGTCGGCTGGTTTTAACTCCTCCATCTTTAATAGTGATGGAGCGTTCGAATGAAAGTTTTGGAGAAACTGCGCGCTGGTGAGCCTTGTTGGAGGCTGCAGTGCTACTAAGAGCGATACATGCAGCGCTAAGAAAAAGTAAAGATTTTTTCATAAATTTCACTTTAAATTTTACTATATCAACCACAAAATTATAAAAAAGACTTTAAAGAAGCAAATATAACTTCAACAAATCATTTAAATCTTAAATACATAGCAAATCGACAGCATCAAGAAATATTTGGATTCATGATGACACAGACAGAGTCACATAATGATCCCCACGGTTTTTATTGATCATTATGATAGCCTTATAATCTGCAGAAGTATTGACCCATATTTTTTGTTATTGCTCCATATTGAGCGCTATTAGTAGGACATATATGATAGCATGCGCAACAACTTGTACAATCATTGCCCCACACTGGCCGTCTATCTACCATAAATATATTCCCAACCGGGCAAGAATTAGCACATTTTCCACAGCCAATACAAGCTGCTGTCGAGTGCCATTTTTTAGTATTTACACCCCACTTTTTAAAAAGCGGATAAACCAAGGAAGTCTTCAGACGTGGGAAAGGTCCGAGATGGACATCCTCCTCGACTCCTCGATCTTTTACAATATCAGCAATATATTCGATTCTTCGGACAGCATCCTTAAGTTTTTTATCTTCCAACTCCTTTGGATCTGTGCCAAATCCAGGCAATAAGACATATACATTCGGCATAATGAGACTCCATGCAGCCGAGAGTTTTATCCCCTTTTTGAGAAGTTGCGACTTAAGCATTTCCACTGCCATTCCTGTTTCGTCGCCACAAGTTGCCACACACCATATATATGAAGATTTTTCATTTAAAGATGTGATAATTGCTTCCGGCAGTCTATCGATAAAGTTGAGTACTATTGGAGGCACTCCCCAAGCATAGACAGGAAAGATAAATCCCACAGACACATCTTTATCTTCATCAATGGTCTGAGTATAAGGGTCAGCTTCCGGTATAAACAACACTTCTTCACCCGTCAGCGAACCAAGCCGCATCGCGGCATACCTCGAATTATGTGTCCCAGAGAAATAATATATCATTTTACAAGTATTTTTTCACCATTGATTATATAGAGTCCAGGTAGTAGCGAGCTCCTTTCAGCACTCACTTTTCTCCCATCTATGGTAAAAATCTGTTGAGTCCTTAACTTCGTAGAGAAATCGGACACTTCTTCAATGCCCGCATAATTATCTACATAAGAAGCAGTAGTATTGATAATAATTTTTTTGTTGGCATCAAGAATATATGCCACAATACGCATTCCATCGAAACAGTCGAATCCTTCCGGGAGTGGAATGGTCCATTCACAGTCATATGTCTTTCCTGAGGCCAAAGATTCCGGTAAACTTCCGTTTATTCCTGTAAAAGCTGGATTGTCAGCCGCAGTAGCAAGTTTCGACGGAATAGTCACATCCGGGAAATAGCACAATGAGTAATTCATCATCGACGGAAGGTAACGATATTGCTTTTGTTTGGCTGTAGTGCAAATATTTTTTTGATAATAACGCGCATCCTCATTCCCATTCACATTATGAGTGACAAGATAGCCTACGCGATACAAACAATCAGAATCAGTGAATGATTCCGATGTGCTCACTGCAGCTTTTACGCATAGATCTCCACTACCATTAATATTCAAATCTTTAAATTTGATTTCCATTTCTGTAGGTTGACAGATTTGACTATCAAATTTTGAGATACTTTCACCTTTTGTCGACATAACTCGATTAAGCATCAATTGAGGGATTGAATAAAATTTGAGCCATGAGAAATCTATATCATTGGCAAGCAAATCCCCATTATGGGTTTCTCCTACTATTAAAGCATCCCCGAAAGTCTCTTCAAGTTCTTCAATTGCAAGAGTTCCATTTGGACAAGCGTTACACCACATGCCGGTTCCTTTATCAACATATAGATATCTCTTGAATGAAGTGCAATAGGCAAAGCTTTTATCGACTATATAAGGCTCATTCTCTGCCGGGGCAATTGTGACAATATAGTCAGTTCTAATATTTGGAGTCAAAGGAAGTGGGATTCGAAAATCACGAGTTTCTCCAGTCTGCCAATAATTATCAACTTGAAGTGAGGAAACTGAGTCATCTCCTATTGAGATACCAATGACGGCACTTGAGATCGGAGCACCAGTATTCATGATGCTTACGTCTACTAAGACTTTGTCATCTTCAAGGTCACCTATTACAAAAAATTTTGGAGAATGATTGACAGATGCAAATGAGTACTCAGTCGGTTTTTTTATTGATATATTATTTAATCCCAACATATATCCATTATTACTACGGCATACAAATCGAATTTCCCCTTCGATGCTGTGATATGGAGTAAGGTCAATCATATGGTGACTCCATATGGATTTAGATTCAGTGTACTCCCCTAATACCACCCATTGTTCATCGCCATTTGATCGGAATTCAACCGTATAAGAATCACTGAACTTCGGATATATTTCACAGCCCTCCCAACTGAGCCATTCGCCATCTTCTATTTTCATGGATGGAAGTGTCAAGGCATTCTCACACACGGCATCATCACCGACGCCAGATGGCGATAGCGCAACGTTGTATAATGTCCCGTAGTCTCCAGCGGTCCATCCTTGATCTGTCCAACCGTTTTTGTACCACGTCGACAGAGGTAAATTCCCATTGATATTTTCAACTTTGACGCCCTCCGGATAATCACCACGTTTAATTACCAGATTATACTCTCCTCGAGATGAAGCAGCTACAAACGCCAACATAGCAGCAACAACAATGCCTTTCCTCATTTCCATCATATTCGTTTTAATCATTTATCAATTAATTTTACGCCTATACATTGGCAAACCCACAAGATAAAATGCTACAGCCTGCAGCAACAGACCTATTCCGGCAGCGTATATCATCCAGATACAAAATATGGTGCATCCTAATCCAATACATAAAGAATATGCAAGGCCACACTTTGCATTTCGTGCAAGCAATTGATTCTTGTAGTCTTTTTTTGCAATCTTCAGCAAGAAAAGTCCACTAAAAAGATATGCCGGAAGCACCATAAGGCCAGTAATATTAAGAGCGTAGAGATACACATCTTCTGCCATCACCACAAGAAAGAGGAATCCCTGCATTATGATGCTTGAAGCTAACAGGGCTCGCTGCAATGAGTCACTTCCATCTTTTTTCAATAGCCATTTTGGAAAAATACCATGATGAGCTGCCGAATATGGTTGTTCAGCCGTCACTATCGTCCAAGCAAACCATCCTCCTGTAATGGATATAATGACTGCCACTATGACAAGCCAGTAAGCCCACTCGCCGCATATGCTACGAAGTGCATATGCCACTGAAGGGTCTTCAAGACCAGCAAGTTTCGCGCGCGACATTATCCCGAAGCTGAATACAGACACAAGCACATATAATATCCAGGCTGCCAAAAATCCCAGAATCCCAGCCTTTCCCACATCACTCTGACGACGAGCACGCCCAGACATGACAACAGCACCCTCGATCCCGATAAAACACCAAAGTGTCACAAGCATTGTGCTTTTGACCTGTGTCGTTATTCCTCCGACTCCATCCCCTAAACACCAGATATCTGAAGTCAAGGTCTCATACTTTATGTTTAGGGCAAGAAGAATGATAATTAAGGCTATTACTGACAATTTGAGTATCGCAGCTCCTGTAGCAATGATAGCAGATGTGCGTATTCCGGAACTGATCAGCATATACATCACCCAAATTAAAGCAGAGCAAAAAATAATTGTCGGCAACCCGTGATTAAGGAGTGACGGGAAGAAAGCACCGAATGTATCGTTAAGCATCACAGCATATGCCACATTAGCAAAGCAAGCGCAAAGCCAATAGCCCCAAGCTATGTTAAATCCGGTGAAACGGCCAAATCCTTTCTCCGCATATAGATATATTCCCTCGTTAAGTTCTGGATGTCGGTCGCTGAGCAATTTGAAGGTACTGACAAGCAGCATCATCCCTGTGGCAGTGATACCCCATCCGATAAGCACGGAGCCAAGACCGGCTCCGGCAGCCATATTCTGAGGGATGTTGAAGATACCGCTCCCAACCATCATTCCGAACACCAGTGCCACCAGCCCGGTAAGACTCAATTTATTCTTATCAATGAACACTCCTTCCTCTTTCATGATACAAAATTACAAAAAATTCCGCATATCAAAAAAATATATTAACTTTGCAGCCAACTTGACAATTTGACAACTGATATGAATCAAACTTTGAATAAGCGTCTCCGATACATCGATGCCATGCGCGGTCTGGCAATATTGCTTGTGGTTTTCAGCCATGTGACCAATGCATATGTAAAGATGCCGATAACAAACGGATCTTTTGCAGGCATATATTATATGATGACGATGTTTCGCATGCCGCTGTTTTTTTTCGTAAGCGGTTTCTTTGCCTTCCGAATGTCTGAAAAGTGGACATGGCCTATGGTGAAAAGAGTCATGACGAAGAAGTTTCAGGCACAGATTGTAGGACTGTCAGTTTTTTGTTTTCTCTATGGTGCCTGTATGCGTGGATGGAAATTCAAGTTTCTATGGACATCTAATCCTTATTGGTTTACGATTTCTCTTTTTGAAATGTTTGTATTTTACTTGGTCACAGCTCTCATAGTGCGCAAAACCGGTAAAAATTGGCCCCTATACACTTTGCTTGCCTTATCTTGGATCTCTCCTTTTGTATTCAATTATTTGACTGATGGAGTAAAGCTTCCGGAGTGGGTTGTTGGACTCCAGACATGGCACACTCTCAATTATTGGCCATATTTCATGCTCGGTATATTCGCTCGGCGTTTTGAAACATTTACATGGAAAGTCGTAGACAATCAATATTTCAAGGCCCTGATGATAGTTGGATTCTTTGCGCTTGTTCTCTTTTATGGATGTCGCCATCGATATTCCTTTGAATGGGATTTCGTGATGACAGCCATGCGTTTTACGGGTTTGATGACACTTCTGATATCGTTCCGGTCTTACAGAAACTGGTTTGATAAGGGTACGATGGTGAGCAATGTGATGTCGTTTGTAGGGAGCCGCACTCTTGACATCTATTATCTTCACTATTTCTTCATTCCTAATTTGACCTTCATGAAAGGATTCCTCTCCACCGGACCAGGCAACTCCATTCTTGCCATGCTCACAATTGGACTCGCCATTTCAACCCTTGTCATAGCGCTATGTCTGATAGTGAGTGCCGTCATACGCTCGTCTCCGTTCCTCGGATCTTGGCTATTTGGAGCTAAGAGCGTTGAGCCATCCTTACATTGAAGACACGTAGTGGCAAAGTAGGAAAATATGTTAAAAAGCATTTTTTTTGATGTAGAAAAGTATTTTTTTTGAAAAAGTCTTTGTCAATTCAAAAATAAGTATTAACTTTGCACCGTTTTTGAAAGCAAAACATGTTTTATTATTTTAAATTTATAAGAAAATGAAGAAAATCGTTCTCGCTCTCGCTGTTGTATTCAGCGTAGCACTCGTATCTTGTGGCAACAAGAACGCAGAAAATGCAGATTCAGTAGAAGTAGCTGTAGAAGCAGTTGAAGCTGTAGTTGAAGATTCTGTAGCTCCCGATTCAGTTGCAGTTGACACAGTAGTTGCTGCTGAAGTTGCAGAAGCTCCCGTTCAGTAATAACAGAGAAGCTGAGTACGTATCTCATAAATGAGACACGTCGAAAAGACAATCGGTGCATTCCCAATGGGGGGTTTGCACTGATTTCTTTTTTAATGCATTATGAAATAAACTAAGGATTATGATTGAGTGGATATATAGGATAGAGAATGTGATATTTGATCTCGGGGGTGTCGTGATTGACCTTGATAGGGATCGTGCTGTCAAGGCACTTGAACAACTTGGACTTGCGGATGCAGACGAAATGCTTGGCCTTTACGGCCAGAAGGAGCCTTTCTATGGACTTGAGACAGGAGAACGTCCGGCAGGGGAATTCTTCGACATCATGCGCTCGAAGATGAAACCAGGGGTGACCGACATGCAGATTACAGAAGCCTTCAATCAGTTTCTCGTGAAGCTTCCAGCAAAAAGACTCGAGATGCTACGACGCATGCGTATGGCAGGCTATCGTATCTTTATGCTCAGCAATACGAATCCTGTGATGTTTCATACTTGGATAGACCGTGCTTTCCGTCAGGAAGGTGGTTCCGTAAACGATTATTTTGATGGAGTCGTAGTGTCTTTTCAGGAATTGACGTGCAAACCAGATGTAAATATCTTCAAGAATTTGATGCGCAGATATGGCCTCAATCCGTCGGAAACATTGATGCTTGATGACTCGGATAAGAATTGCCAAGCAGCAGCCGAAGCCGGTGCACATGCATTCAAGATTGGAAATACGGACAAGGATGATATGATGGCGATTTGTGAAGCACTACTTGAAGCTAAGAGTGGGAAATAAGTGAAGATTTAAGGCGCAAGGATTTATGAGGAAGGCGGTAACGATAGGAACATTTGATGGAGTGCATCGTGGACACCAGCTTGTGCTTGCCACTTTAAAAAAGGAAGCTGAGAAGAGAGGACTTCAACCAGTTGCAATCACATTCGACAAGCACCCACTTGAACTTGTGGCGCCCAACCGTGCGCCCGGAAATCTTATGAGCACCGAACGAAAGGCTGAATTAATAAGACGTGAAGGAGTCGAACCTCTTATACTTCCCTTCAACGAGCAACTACGCCGGATGCGCGCATATGAATGGCTTGACTATATTCATCGGAAATATAATGTGGACCTTCTGGTAGCAGGCTATGACAACACTTTTGGCAGTGATGGAATCGACATGAGTATTGCAGACTATAGAGATATGGGAGATGCAATAGGTATTGAGGTGATAGCAGCTCCTGAGGAAGATGGAGTGAGCAGCAGTGCTGTAAGAAAGGCTGTAAAAGCGGGGGATATTCGCAAAGCGAAATCACTATTAGGACATCTCCCAGAGATAGAAGGGAAAGTCTCGCCGGGATTTCATGTTGGAAGTGAAATAGGATTCCCTACAGCAAATCTCCAGATAGGGCAACGTTGTGCACTCCCCGCCCGAGGAGTTTATGCAGCATTAGCATATGTAGACAACTCACCTTCCGGCAGGGCAGCCATGGTCAACATAGGATATAGGCCTACATTTTTGGGGACTGCCAAAGAATCGGGGCAACTCACAGTGGAAGCACATATTATTGGAGCGGATGAGGATTTATACAACCGGATGATTCGGTTAGAATTTTTGGATAAGCTTAGGGATGAGCAGAAATTTGGGTCAGTTGAAGAACTCACTGTTCAATTAGAAAAAGACAAAGAAGAGACATTGATGATAGCGAAAAGCGAAAACTGAAATATAAAAAAGAGGCTTGGACTAAAATCCTTGCCTCTTTTATTTTTATTGCCTTTATATTAAAACTATCACAACTTCATTATTTGGCAGGAGTTTCTGCTGCTGGAGTTGCAGGAGTTTCTGCTGCTGCAGGAGCCGGAGCTGAAGCCGGTGTAGCTGTTGTAGGAGCTGCTGCAGGAGCTGTAGTGGCAGCAGGAGCAGGAGCCATTCCGGAACGAGTCACAGGAGTCTTGATAGCGAAAGAAGCACAGATGCTGATCACGCAGATGAAGATAGCCAGACTCCAAGTAGCCTTTTCGATAAAATCAGTTGTCTTACGATAGCCCATATACTGGTTGCCTTGGCTGTAGTCGGAAGCCAGACCGCCACCTTTAGATTTTTGGATGAGAACAGCGCCGATAAGCAGCAGGGCTGCGATCACAATTAGAATGCTGAGAAAAATATACATGGTTATGACGTTTGTTTATGGCGAAAAGGCCTTCCGACCTCCCCGCATTGATTTATAAATACACGTTTATACCGACTCCAAAGAAATTACTTTCTTAAGGAATCGTATTTGGTCTGCAAAGTAAATAC
>CAZGGB010000119.1:0-8499 GCA_964525115.1 uncultured Sangeribacter sp.
TTCATTACGAATTTGAATTTATTCATCCATTTATAGACGGTAATGGGCGAACCGGCCGTTTATGGCAATCACTCATTCTTTCTCAGCTTCATCCTCTGTTTGCTCATCTACCTGTAGAAAATATGGTGTTCTCAAACCAACAAGCCTATTATGATGCCATCACCTCTTCCACTGCAGTCGGCGAGTCAACGCCGTTCATTGAGTTTATGCTTGGTGAAATTATTACTGCTCTTACAAGAGGAGAAGTTGATTCTATAAATGGAATTGTTGAGTATGTTCCTATTAAAGTTCATGGTATTTTTCCTAATAATATTCCTAATATATTTCCTAATAACATTCGTTCTAAATATCCACACATTGCCGAAGTGGTATGGCACGTTGCATCACTTCTTAACAATACGCCGGGAGCAAGTGCTGATCAAATCGGCAAGGCTATAGGTATTAGTGGTCGAATGGTTCGTAATCATATTGCTACTCTACGTAACCTTGGTATTATTGAACGTATCGGCAGTAATAAATCGGGATATTGGAGAGTATACAGAATTGAGTAGATAGGGTCAGTACTGTAAATTCTAAATCAAAAGGCAAGCATCCGAGAGCCCCAATAGCTCCCGATGCTTGCCTTTTTTGTTTTATATAAATATAATCTTCTATCTCATCTACAATAGAAAGTAGAATCTATATAAGTCAGAGGGTGGAGAAGTAGGTCTTGAGGAGGTCCCAGTCGTAGAAGCCGGGGAAGGCTTGGGGTACGTCGCTGATAAGGACAGGACGCTCGTTGAGGCGCGGAAGGACAATGACGTTGCCAGATTTGTTACGGAAGAAGATGAACTGAAGGTTGGCACCCATTGGGGAAATTTCGAAGTTGCGCCATTTTTCAGATACTTCTTCGGGATCTTCAAGCTCCACTCCCCTACCATCGGCATCAATGAGAGATACAAGACGCAAGAGATCTGTGTCATGCCCGAATCGGAGATCAACATTTATACGGCCACTTTCAAGCATCTCGTCGGAACGCTCTGTTATCTCTGTCAGTAGTGGCTTTACACTCTCAGTGCCTGAATATATGCTTTGCGGCGACTTTCCATTAGCATTATATTGCATATAGTTGGAGGCTTTCCAGAGTCCGGCGAGCTCATCAGCACTGAAAATAGAGAGGATATCCACATCAAGGCTGTCGATGTCTTGAACAGAAATAGCCACATCGTAGAGGCTTCGCATGAACATCGGAATAGAATCTGAATCCGGATTTTTTTTGAAGAGTTTTGCAGCTAAGTCATCGCATTTAGACACAGAATCGCGATACTGAAAAAATTCCCACATCCAAGGTGCATCCTCACCGGTATTCAGTTTTGCCTCGGGGGTATTGTGATGTATAAAATCCATATCTCCCGGAGATGCGTGCTTCTTGATATCCAAGCCTGGGTTAAGTTCTTTCAGACGGTCGCAAAAAGCCCCCATGCTCATTATGCAACGAGGTTCAACAGAACTTCTTGCCACAACGGCTACACCATCGGCGAAAAGAGTCGGGAAACGCTTGTACATTCTTTCAGCAATCGCCTTGTGCTGCCTCTCTCCCATCGGAGTGAGTTCACCAAGGTGTCCGTGGGAGTTCCCGGCGCAAAGAGTGACTTGTTTCCACACAGCCTTACCCTCAGGCGTGATGTTCTCGGCAAGCTGTTGTTGCTGGAAGAAGTCACCCGTTATCTTGTATATTTTCTGATTGACTGGCCATCGAGAGCCATGACGCCCGTAATGACTAATGTATACAGGAGCATAACCGTCAGGAACAGGAGGAATAGAGTCTTTTTCCACGTCATAGGCATAATAAATGCCTCCGGCTTTTTCGGGGGAAGCGGCAATTATGCTCTTAGAGCTTTGGGCAGAAGCTGTCGGGATCATCAAGACAGCGGCTGCAGCAGCTAATAAATATCTTGTCAGTGTCATAATCATGATTTTTTTGCAAAATTAATATTTTTCAGTGGAAAAATGTACTTATTTGGATTTTTTATTGTAATTTTGGAGGAACAAAACTTCAGCCATAAAGCAACTATCAGAGGATACTGTGCTTTTGTACTGATTACCCTGACCTGATAGTGCTTTAGAGGTCGCGCTCGGAGATCGCTCCAGACCTATCCCATGTTCGGGAAACGAATTGAAGTTGAAAATATAACCTATAAATTATCATGAAGAAGAGATTTTTTTGCAGTTTGATAGCTGCTTTGGCAATTGGAGCTCCGATGTGGAGCGCTGAGAATGACATGGCGGGCTATCTATTTGTATATTTCACCGGCAATGACCCACGCGACGAGTCGATCAATTATGCTCTGAGCCGCGACGGTCTAAACTTCAAGGCACTCAACGATAATGCCCCGGTGATAGATTCAAAACTGATAAGCGAGACGGGAGGAGTTCGCGACCCTCACATCTTGCGAAGTGAAGATGGCAAGGAATTCTACATGGTAGTGACCGACATGACT
This sequence comes from uncultured Sangeribacter sp., assembly GCA_964525115.1. GTDB lineage: Bacteria > Bacteroidota > Bacteroidia > Bacteroidales > Muribaculaceae > Lepagella. The sequence goes on from CAZGGB010000119.1 coordinate 2,481, forward strand.
TGCTGTAAGGGCTGGGATTCCAACCGTGGACTAACACTTCTGAAATCCAAAGATCTCGTAAATTGGACCCCATCTGTAATCAATATCCAGAAACGTTATAAGGGACACGATGACCTCAAGAGAGTATGGGCTCCTCAGACTATCTACGACAAGGATGCCGGGAAATATATGGTTTATTTCTCAATGCAGCATGGCAATGGACCGGACATCATCTACTATGTCTATACAAACGATGACTTCACCGACTTCATCGGTAAGCCAAAGCCGCTATTTATACCAAAGAACAAGAAGAGCTGCATCGACGGAGACATCGTCTATAAGGATGGGAAGTATCATCTCTTCTATAAGACAGAGGGGAACGGAAATGGCATTAAGAAAGCGGTGACAGACAATCTGACTTCAGGAAAGTGGATCGAATCTGATGATTATAAGCAGCAGACACCGCACCCTGTGGAGGGTGCAGGAACTTTCAAAATGATTGATTCGGACAAATACATACTGATGTATGACGTATACATGAACGGGGCTTATCAGTTTACGGAATCCACTGATCTTGACAATTTCAAGAACATTGACTCGGAAGTCAGCATGGATTTCCATCCAAGACACGGCACTGTGATTCCTATCACTGATGCGGAATATAAGCGACTCGAGAAGGCTTTCCCAAGTGCAGACGTGAAGATTTCAAATCCTGTGCTTCCGGAATTCCACGCTGACCCGGATATCCTGCTGAGCAAGAACACCGGCAAATACTATATCTATTCCACCACCGATGGATTCCCTGGGTGGGGAGGCACCTACTACACCTGCTACAGCTCAGACAACATGCGCGACTGGAAATATGAAGGAGTGGCTCTCGATGCTTCCACAGAGTCGATTCCTTGGGCAGAGGGCAATCTTTGGGCACCGGCTATAGAAGAGAAAAAGATAGATGGGAAATACAAATATTTCCTATATTTCAGCGCGAAGCCCAAAGGGAGCGACGCTAAACAGATAGGAGTGGCAGTGGCAGATTCCCCGACAGGGCCATTCAAAGCTGAGCCTCAACCATTCATCACCAAGTCACCGGTCAATCATGGGCAGCAGATCGATGTGGATGTCTTCACCGACCCTGTATCGGGCAAACCTTATCTATATTGGGGCAACGGCTATATGGCAGGGGCAGAACTCAACCCCGACATGACGTCGATAAAAGAAGAGACCATCACTGTGATGACTCCGGAGGGAGGGACATTGCAGGATTATCGTTATCGTGAGGCTCCATATGTATTCTACAGAGATGGTAAGTATTATTTCATGTGGTCGGTTGACGACACAGGAGCTGCCAACTACCATGTGGCTTACGGAACGTCTGATTCGCCGTTAGGGCCGATTCAAGTGGCTGAGCGTCCGATAGTGCTCATCCAGAATGGTGGTAACGGCATGATTGGAACGGCCCATAACTCCGTGCTCCGCGTACCGGGCAAGAATGGGGAGGCCGATCGATGGTATATCGTATATCACCGCATCAACCCTGCCTACAAAGCAAAGGAAAATGGTCCGGGATTCCACAGAGAAGTGTGCATATCTCCGCTGAAGTTCAATCCCGACGGGACTATCATGGAAGTTAGCCCCAAGAGAGTGAACTAAAGAATAGTGGATAGTGAATAATGGATAGTGAATAATTAGCTTCGCGACGCTTAATGACGCATGCTATCTACACTGTTTGACCCGGAGGGGCGGTTGGAAAACCGCCCTTCCATTATTTTTTCAGGAGGGAGAGTGCGTAGAAGAAGGCAAGCAAGATTACGATAACGGCGGATGCCGGAACGTCGATTAAGACTGATATCCACAAGCCTCCGATGCATCCGGCAAGCGATACCAGACCGGAAATAATCATCATCTTGAAATAGCTACGGGTGAGCCGCTCTGCGACAAGCTGGGGCAGTGACAATAGCGAAATAAGCAGCATAACCCCAATCATCTTTATGGCAAGCACGATGCCAACCGACACCATGACCATCATGACAGTATTTACCAGTTGCACCGGTAAATGACGGGTACGCGCGAAGTCTTCGTCGAAGCTGACCGCTACAATAGTTTTGCCAAAAAGCACATATATTCCAACTGCTATGACAGAGAAAGCCGCGAAAAGCCACAGATCGGAGCGGGTAATGTTAAGCACGTTGCCAAAGAGGAATGAATTCAGCTCCGGGACATAGCCGGGAGTGAGAAACACAAATAGGATACCGAGTGCCATTCCAAGAGCCCAGACCACAGCAATCGCAGAGTCTTGTCTGACTCGCCACCTTGACATAGCATCTACCCCAAGGCTGCCGGCTATGGCAAAGGCAGCAGCTGTGGCTATTGGACTCCAGCCCATAAAGTAGCCAAGTCCGAGACCTCCGAAGCAAGTATGTGTGATTCCTCCGGCAATGAAGACCATTCGGCGCGTGACGACATAGACACCAATTACGGCGCAAGCTATCGAAATTAGCGCTACTCCAGCCAAGGCATTGCGGAAGAAAGCATATTGAAATAATTCATAATTCATAATTGAGAATTGAGAATTAGATTCTAATTGAGAATTGAGAATTGAGAATTGAGAATTGAGAATGCAGAATTGAGAATGCAGAATTGAGAATGCAGAATTGAGAATTAGATTTTGATTTAGAATTATGGAGGAGGTTAGGATTCCAGGAGGAGAAGTTCGAGTTCTGGTTTAAGGGTTTCTGGGAGGTTGATGCGGCGCTTCTCAAGGCTGACGGTCCAGCCGGGGGCGTCGGAGGGAAGAAGGGTCAGAAGTACGTCGCGGAATTCCTCGGTCTCAACGTCAGTATAGTCGGATGCTGCGCGCCCGGCGAATCTGTCGAGTTCCTCGTCATCATAGTAGACGGGTGGCTCGTTGATTTGGCCCGTCTTCTCGCAGATGGCGTGTAGACCGCAGCATACCGAGGCTTGAGTGGTGGTAATGGTATCAGGGGAACTCGGGGCTTTTGGAGCGTGATGGTGGAGAGAGGGGCCGTGACGTTGTGAGCGGAAACGCTCCCATGCCCATAGGATAACTCCTATGGCGATCGTCACTGCGAGTATCAATATTGCACCGGTCATAATTTTAATACTTTTGAGATTACCTTTTGACTTTACTGGGCGCATGCGAGCATGCTTAAGTTTGACTTGGCGTAATGATGAGTTTGGAGAGTTCTTGCCAATAGGTGGGGAAGGATTTGGAAACTACGGTCGGGTTTTCTATCTGAAGGTTGGGGAATAGGAGACGGGCCGGGGCGAATGCCATTGCCATACGGTGGTCAAGATAGGTGCGGATAAGTGGTTCCGGGTCCGGCTGGCAGCGTTGTCCGTTCCAAGCCATAGTGTCATCACCAGTAGTCAATATGAAACCGAGGCGTCTGAGTTCTGTAGCTATGGCAGCCATTCGGTCAGTCTCCTTATGGCGCAGATGTGATACTCCTTTAAATTCAAAGGGGATTCCTGATAGACAGAAACCTACTGCCACTGCAGGGACTAAATCTGGGGCATCGTTGAGGTTGAGAGATAATTGAGAATTGAGAATTGAGAATTGAGAATTGAGAATTGAGAATTTAGAATTTGGTTCGGATTTAGAATTTTTGAGGAGAAGGGAGGCCTCAGCGAAGATTGCTGCTACACGGCTGTCACCTTGCAGAGATTCGGCAGGTGATTTTAGGGTGGGCATTTCGAAATCGGGCAGGTCGATTCCGAGAGCTTCTGCTATCAGGCGTATCTCGAAGAAATATGATGCCCCGCTCCAATCACCCTCAATGTCATAGCGTGCGCATTGAGCGTAACCGGTGGAGCGGACGGATATTTCTAATTGAGAATTGAGAATTGAGAATTGAGAATTGGCATCATCAGGTGCTTGACTCTTGGTGCTTGACTCTTTAATGCTTACGTCGGCACCGAAAGCGCGCATTACGCCAGCGGTCATTTCTATGTATGGACGCGAGACCACGTGACCCGTGAGCTGGATAATGGTGTCGGATTCCCATGTGGGGGCAGCCAGCATCAAAGCTGAGAGAAACTGACTGCTGACGCTACCGTCGAGCTGGATGATGCCTCCGGCAAGAGAGTGTCCCTTGATGTGGATGGCATTTTCAGCGGGAATGATTGAGATTTCGGCACCCATTTTTCTGAGGGCATCGACGAGGGTAGCGTGTGGACGCTCCATAAGCCGTTGGCTGCCAACGAGGGTTATGTCAAGTCCGGGGATAGAGGCGCAAGCTGCCATGCCGAAGCGGAGAGTAGTGCCCCCCTCCCCTATGTCGACTTTTGTGGGAGTGTTAGAGGAGAGAGCTTTGCGGACGGCATCCGTAAGGCGGAGCATGCCGCGAGTGTCTCCACAGTCGGGGAGATTTGATAGGACTGTGTCGTGACCGCCGAGGAGACGGCAGACGAGGGCGCGGGCGGCTATACTTTTGGATCCGGGAATGTTTATGGTGGTCATAGTTGTCGAGGTGTCGAGTTTTCAGAGGTGTCAGACTGATTGGACAAGTCAGACTTGAAAAAGAGACAGGCGTCGCCGTAGGAGAGGAAGCGATAGTCGTGGTCGAGGGCTTCTTTATAGATACGGCGCCATGTGGGATCGGCGAGGCGGTCGCCGTCGAGGAGGGAGCTTACGAGTAGCAAGAGGGTAGATTGTGGTTGGTGGTAGTTTGTCACCATTCCGTCTACGATGCGCCAGTGGAAACCTGGGGCAATCATGATGGAAGTGGAGGCTGATAGCATTTCGATGCCTTCCGTTTCCATGTATTGCTCGAGGGCTTTTAGTGCATCGATAGTGTCAATAGAAAGGGCATCGTCGGCGTAGGCTTCCCATTGGTCCACCTCATTGAATGTTTGAGGGAGGAGGGACCCAGACGCATGCGGAGCATGCTCAATTACTAAGTTTGACTCGGCAAGAGGCTTGGGGGCGCATGCGGAGCATGCTTTATTACTAACTTTGGCTCTTAGGAGGTGGATACCAAGGAGTGGTAGAGATTCGAGGGTGCGGACTGTTGTGGTGCCTACTGCCAGAACCTTACGGCCCGTTTCGAGGGCATTGCGTAGGGTGCGGACAAGGTCGAGGGAGATTTCAAATGTCTCGCGATGCATGGGGTGACCACCAATTTCTTCGCTCTTGACCGGTTGGAATGTTCCGGCACCTACATGGAGTGTGACTTCACGGGTCTCGATCCCTTTCTCGCGGATTCGATCAAGGAGGCCAGGAGTGAAGTGTAGACCAGCCGTAGGGGCGGCTACGCTTCCTTCGATGCGGCTATAGACGGTCTGATAATCAGTAGAGTCGGAGGTTTCCGATTTTCGATTAAGATATGGAGGGATTGGGATGTTTCCGGCAGCCTCCACAATCGAGGCAAAAGTGACCTTAGGGTTGTCCCAAAAGAATTCTATGGCATGGGCGTTACCGGGGAGAGATTCGTGGCGAATTGCGCGGAGGGTAACTTTATGATTTGACTCGGAGGGACGCGCCCGGAGGTCGCTTTCCACACCGGGAGCGATTTCGAGAGTCTTTTCGAGGAAAGAATCTTTCCATTTCTTGAGATTTCCGACGAGGCATTGCCAAGTGCATCTACCGCGAGTCTGGAAAGCCACGGCATAGTCGCGAGGGTCAAGAGGTTCGAGGAGGAAGATTTCGATGCGGGCACCAGAAGCGCGGAAGAATTCCATTCGGGCGTTGATGACACGAGTATTGTTCATCACGAGCAGAGAATCGTCTGGCAGGAGGTCGGGAAGCTCGCTGAAAATATGGTGAGATGTACCCTCACTATTATAGACGAGCAGTTTGCAGCTGTCTCGGTCGGCGAGCGGATGCTTAGCTATCCTCTCGTCGGGGAGAGGATAGTCGAAATCTTCGATACGTATATCTTTGATGTCTTCGAGTTTCATAGTGCAAAAGTAATAAATTTTTTACAGAAAGGCAGAAAAAGGGCACAAAAAAAGAGGAGATGCTCTCGCATATCCTCTTTTGTGGGCGATTACGGATTCGAACCGCAGACCCTCTGCTTGT
>CAZGGB010000120.1:0-8335 GCA_964525115.1 uncultured Sangeribacter sp.
ATGACAGCGACCACAAAGACCGAATGGTAGATGAAATACAGCAAAGCATCATGGCGCACAATGACATGTCGCAATTCGATGCATTTGCGAGCGCGGGCAATGTCGGAGACGCTATGAGAGCGATGGAGGCATGGAAAAGACAGTATGCTATGGACGATGTTACAGGCGAGCCGTATCTTCCTGCCGAAAAATTTAGTAACTTTGCACTTACAATGGCGGCACTCTATAAAGGAGGGACGCAGAAATTTATACAACAGACATATAATGACCTCTACGATGCAATACAAGGTATGGGTCAGGACACCCTCTTTGAGGAAGCTGACAAGACACCGAAGTCGCTTGCAGATGCAATCAAGAAGGTGCTTGAAATAGATTATCAACCAATAAGCCAAGAAGAGAATGGAAACAATGGAAGCAGCTCTGTGGACATCAATAGTGCGCAGAGCGAAGCAGGGAGACCCGGAAGCGATGGAAATGCTGAAAGCAGAGAACGAGAGCCGGCTTTCGAACCCGAGACCGGGGTTGAGACCACCAATGACAGTGGAACAGGAACTGCAGAAAATAGCGGAGAGCGCGAAGTAGCCACACCGACAGCTACAGCTCTGGAGCAACAGGAAGCCGCCACTGTTGCCGAGGAAGAAGCCATGCAGAGCCGCATGGAAGTGCAGGATGATGATTGGAGCGAGGGAGAGGGTAAGTATCCGACCTATAAGCGCACGATCGTCATTGACGGCAAGCATAACGTAATCCAAGTTGACGCACCTAACTCCAAAGGGGAATACAAGGGTGCAGTTTATGAGTATGACGGCAAGAACTTCAGCGACCTACGCGAAGTGTTTACCCATATCGACAGCAATTCAACGCCCTCTCTCAGAGAGAAGATTGAGGAAGCGGAAGCCGTAGTCAACACCAATCCGACCGACGCGCAGAAAGAAGCAGGGAACTACAAGAAAGGTCATGTGCAAGTGGGAGCTTTTGACGTGACAATCGAGAACCCTGCAGGCTCAAAGCGACGTGGCGTTGATCCTGACGGAACACCATGGGAAACGACCATGACCCACACCTACGGCTATATCCGGGGAACAAAGGGAGTGGACGGAGACCACATAGACGTGTATATTTCTTCTGACGTGGACGGCTGGAACGGACGGAAGGCGTTTGTCGTTGACCAATACAATACGGACGGGACATTTGACGAGCATAAGGTAATGCTTGGCTTCAATGATCGGGACGAAGCCTTTGGTGCTTATCTCTCCAACTATGAATCAGGCTGGGAGAAAGGGAGACGGCTTGATATAACCGAGGTCAATTTAGAGGACTTTGAGAAATGGATTGACTCATCCAAGCGCAAGACAAAAGCATTTGCTGACTACAAGAGTGTCAAGACTGAGGAGAAATCCACAGCCCATCAGGGGAAAGATGCGCTTCAAGGCGAAGTACAGCAATGGCTTGGGGAGAAAGGGCTTGAGGCAACGGAGGCTTCGCGCAGTGCTGTAATGCGTAACTTCAAGATAGGCTACAACCGGGCAACCAAAATCCTGAATGCCATAGCCGAGGAGAATGCCGAAGCTCCACAGGAGAAGCAGGAGGAGACTCCTCTTAGCCTTAGCGAGATCGAGACAGCTATAAAACCTGAACAGGAAACAGCACAGTCTGAACAGAAGAATACCTCATCCGAAGAGAAACCAGCCGACACTGAACAAAAGCAGGAGAAGAAGGCAAGCAAGTGGGTAGACGAGGAGGACGCAGAGGAATTTGCTCGCCTCCGCGACATCTTGCGCAATGGCTTGGGGCAGCTCAACATGGGCTTCCCTCCTGAACTCCTTTATGCCGGAGCAAAGATGAGCTATCTCATGATGAAGCACGGCGTGAGGAAATTTGCGGAGTATGCCGCCGCCATGATAGAGGAACTTGGGGAGGCGATAAGACCACACCTCAAAGCCCTCTACAACTACACTCAATCTACCGAAGAGGTAATGAACAGCGAGTGGAGGAATGAGCTGACGCCCTTTGACGAGGTGATGAAATTCGACACCGCCAACTTCGACAAGCCAAATGTAGATGCCCTCGCCACGGCAGAAAACATAGTAGCCGAGGAGGAGAGCCAAAAGCATGTGGAGGAGACCGCCGCCACGATCAAAGAGAACATACGCCAAAACGCTGACGGCAGCACCACCAAGACCGTAACGGAAGGGGGCGTAGAAATGGACGTGACGGAGGGAGACTTCATTCCGGGCGTGCTACCTTCGATAGATGAGCCGAAGCCGGGGAAGAAGAAACCGACCAAGAAGAAACCGACCGAGCCGAAACCAGCCACCACAGGACAGCTTGACCTCTTCGGTGAAGAGGAGGAGCAGATTGTGAATGACGTTATCGAGCAGACCACCGCGCCCGAACCGAAGCCGGAGGCAGAGCTATCGGGAGACTCCGGGGAATATCAGGAACGCGCCCGACAGGAGCGAGACTTAGTAGATGATATTGTCGTGGAGATAATGAAGCGAGCCGACATGAAAGCCGGAGGCGTGGATAAGGGACCGCTCTCCATGCGCGACATAAGGGGAATGCTTGAAAACTATGATCTCCTTACTGACATATCGGCAACCGACTTACAGGAACTCGTAGAGCGAGCCATGACGATACTGACGCGGACGGCAGCCAAGACATGGCAAGCCGACCCGCGCAAGGGATATGACCGAGTAGTGGCATACTACAACATGCAGCCGAGCCTCAATGCGAGAGACAGCGAGAGACTTATCAAGCAGCAATACAGCACCCCTACACCTTTCGGCTATGTGATGGGACAGTTTGTCAATGCCAAGCATGACATAGGGAGTGTGCTTGAACCGAGCGCAGGAAACGGCGCACTGACCATCATGTTTGACCCGGCAATCGTCCACGTCAACGACATAGACCAGCGTAGGCTTGAAAACCTCCGCACACTTGGCTACGGCACAGTGACGGCACAGAACGGTCTTTTGCCTTTCGAGGGTGAGCAAGTGGACGGAGTTCTGACCAATCCCCCATTCGGCACAGTTGCCGAGAAGGTATATAACGGCATATTCAAGATTTCCTCCCTTGAAGGACAGATGGCAATCAACGCCCTCGACTCCATGAAGGACGGAGGGCGCGCCGCCATAATCATAGGGGGCAACACCAGCTACCGCTCAAATGGCTCTATGAATCCGAAAGATGCCGCATTTTTTGGCTATCTTTACAGCAATTATAATGTAGTAGATGTTATCAATATAAGCGGCAAGGCACTCTACGCGCGAAACGGCACAGGCTATGACGTGCGCATGATACTTATAGACGGACGGAAGACAGGCGAGTTTAAGCGCGTCTTTCCTCCTGTCAAGGCTAAAGCGCGAGCTGAACAGGTAACAACATTCGATGAACTTTACAAACGAGTACAAGATGATATACAGCAAGTTTTCCAAGTGGGGAATAAGCCTGCCGATGTGCAGCCCGAAGCAGGGGCAGCCGCTGACGGAGGAAAGAGTGCGACAGATGGTAGCACATCAAATACCTTAACGGAAGGAGGCGTATAGATGGACGTGACGGACTACATGTTCAATCAGATTATTGAAGACTTCAATAAAAAAATAAAGAAAGCGCCCCAAAAATGAATTTTGGAGCGCAGTTTGTTAATTACTTTCTTTTTCACATAGATGTCAATGGGAAGGAGACTTAGATTTCAGTGTCTCCGTAAAGTCTTTTCATGTTCGATTGAGTTTGTTAATAGTATTCAAGTTATTGTTTATTCAGGGCGAATATATAACCTTGCTTTGGGAATATAACGCCTTTTAGCTTCATTTTGATATGGTTTTTGTCTTTTTTAACTTTAATGAATGATATGTTTGTTCCGCGCTCTATAAAAGTGGCGTCAAGATCATCCGGCAGGGTGAGGGAGACACAAAGATCCTTAATAAGATATTGAGACTTAAGACCGATATAATAATCTTTAGCTAAGTCAAATCTTTTGTTTCTGACATATCGGACCTGATATCTTTTCTTACCCGTTAGATGGACGTTTGAAACGTCTTCAAGCTCACCAGTATCAATTACACGCTGATCTTTATGAGTGATTTTAGGTACTTCTCCATCTACCGTAACAGTTGGCTTTTCAACCGAAGTTTCTGAAGGCGAACCGTAGGTATAAGTCTTAAGAGGCAAAATAATATCATTTTCGGATTCTGAAATGAGAAAGAAAGTCATTGTCTCTGTAGTCTGAATTATACCATTCGGCTTATCAAACCACTCTACGATAATATCTGAATCATAATCTTCGTAATAACTAATAGAGTCATCACTTGGAAGATTTTTCTTAAGAGCCTCCAGAAGATCTGAGTGAATATCTGCAAATTTATTTTTTAGAATTTGCTTAGTGACATTATTCCAAACAGCATCTATGTCTTTTCTTTCGCCAACAAGCTTTTTTCCGAATACAATATCCTGAATATCTTTCTTAAAGACCCCAGCCCATTGAGCTACACTTGACATATAGCCTACAACGACCCCAATAATAAGAACATCAGCAATATTCAGTATGATACGATAAGCAAGAGAATTATCTTCGCAGAAAGCATAAGCAATGATGTAGCAGAAAATACCTACTACAGCACAAATAACACCTACGCTCCTTTTGATAGTATTCCAACCGAACATAATCTCTGATTTAGTACGCAAAGGTACAAAAAAATTAACTTTGATGCAAGAAAAAGGGATTAAAATTACTAAAAAGTAACAGAAAATGAGTAACTTTGCGGGATAAACAATCAAAATCATGAGTAAGGAACGTATTATAGAGATGGCAACCGCCTTAGGCTGCTTACTTTTACTAGCCGGAAGCTGCAGCCAGGATAGTAAAGAACCAACTGAAATCTACAGAGGATCTTATATCCAACAGAGCAATATTGGGAGACCGACAGACGATTATTTTTATGAAGAAAAAATCAATATTCCGCACACTACGGATACACTTTCGATGACTACATCTGAAAGCAGAAGCGACATGGGCTTTTTGAAGTATGAGATGGAGTATGAGATCAAAGGGCATATCGGAGAGCTACGAATATCTATAGAAAGAAAGGAAAAGATATACGAACAGATATCCTACAACATACGGATTATTTATGAAAAGGGACAATATGGAGAGTTAAGTCCAGAATTTGGAGGAGGATATGCCTACGAGGTAAGAGAAGACGGGATATATACCGGAAGCGGCAACTTAGCTATAGAACTTGATAATTACGGACGAGAAACATGGACAACGAGCTTCATTGAGAAAGGAGAAGAGGAAGTGAGAGAGACATTCATAGGGAGGACAGGAGAACCTTATAATTCCAAAACTGAGATAAGCGATGGCGAGAGGAAGTATCAGCTTGAAAGAGAAACAGACGGAATAATAAGGATAGAGGAAACAAAACCCAAGACTATTGGGCTTGGGTATCTGACAAAGGACTAAAAAGCTTAATAATATAGAAGCCGGATAGAAATATTCGGCTTTTTTGAAATTTTATGAGGAAAAATTTTGCAGGGAAATAAAAACTTTGTAAATTTGCGTCTAATTCTCGCCAAGAATTAAAAAATTATAATTAGTTTCGCAGGACAGAAAGCATAACGCTTTTTGTCTCTGACGACATACACCTGCGAAACTAGGTATATGAAATTCTTTGGCGAGAATAAAAGAGACAAAAAGCGTATTTTTTATGGAAATAGAAGTAAAAAAAGACAAATTGGGAGGGACAATATGCTCCCTAAAAGATGGAGAAAGACAAGGAGTGTCTTTCAGATTGGAAGATTTCTTCAAAGAAATTGATTATGATTTTTCAGACTATTCTTTTGAGTATGATCTTGCTTCATTAGGATTCAGATATGCACAATTAGCAATAGAATCAGACAATCTTGAAGAGAATCTTAGTGCGTATCGAGGAGATCTATTTTTAATAGAAACTCTACTGAAAGCCTTTAGTAAAAGCTTAAGCAGAATTGGTTTCTTCGATCAAATGAAGAACCTTAAAAATCAATATGAAACTGAACTGAGTTCAGTCAATAAAGAAAAAAAAGAGCTTTCTGAAGCATTTCTCGATGCTAGAAATAAAATCGACGAATATCTTAGCAAGAACATTAATCTTCAAAACGAGAATGAAGCTTTGAAGGATAGTATCATCTGTCTTAAGCAGAAAATAAAGGACCTAGAAGGCGATGATAAAATTAGCTAAACTACTATTCATCGTCGAGCAGGAACTGTACGATGAAGTATAAAGATTTGTTGCGGTCCATGCAGTCGGGGCAGATTGCGGCAGACTTGTTTTTCTTAAGAAAATCATCTATAGGAGTCTCTGTAAGCTTACGGAAGGCTCCTAATTTTTTGCAGTCGTGGAAAACATGAAAAAATTTAGTTGCGGCTGGGTTGAAATATACAGTCATCTTACAAGGATCAGAACCCTCGAAAGAAACTGCTCTATTAGGACCAACGATTTCCCATTTTCTTGGGATAGAATCCTCGAAAAATATTATTTCGGTATAATTTTTTGATTTTATAGTATCTAATGTAATTTGTAATTCTTTTCTTATTACTTCTGATGAATTGTTCTTTAGTAATGGTAGTTTTGTTTTAATCTTCTTTGGATAAGAACACATTGCAAGCAACGAACAAAGTATAGCGAGTATGAACTTCATAATAATTTATTGAATGAGAAACATGTGCAAAGGTACAAAATATTATTGAGAGTAAAAAGATAAAGCCACAAATATTTTAGTGCATGCTATCTTTGCGATAAAAAAGCATATGGCAGAAATTGAACAACCTAATACTGGTCAGCAGGGTAGCAATGAATTCACGCCGATGACTTCTGAAGAGCAGATTAAGCTTCAGAAGAATCGGAAAAGGGAACTTATAGCTGGCGCTATAGGCGAAGGACTTACGAGCCTCAGCAATCTTTTCTTTGCAACGAAAGGAGCACCAACGACTAGCAGCAACTTAAAAAGAGGCAACCGCTACCCTACCCTTCTTGAAAGGATTTATGGACGACACAAGGAGGAGGATGCAGCCTATGAGAAACAGAAATCAGTATGGGAGAAAGAGCATGAGAAAAAGCGCAAAGAAGCAGAAATGCATGCTAAGAAGAATGAAATAATAGAAGATATTCATCCTGACTTTCAGCCTAAATTGACAACCTGGGAACAGAAAACATATATAGATACCTTGTATGAACAATTACGAGCAGAAATTATTAAAAATGCTGAATCAATTAATACTAAAAAAGGTATTGGCACACGTAAGATAGACATTCATGGAGAGACCTTTACACCCAGCAGAGAGAGTTCAGTAATCAAGTATATGGATGGATATAATACTAAAGGAGACGTTGGTAGACACATGAAAGCTGAGCTAATTAGAGAAATCTTAAGCGGAGACTACAAAGATGAAGAGCTCTCAGATGAATTTCTTGATAGATTCAGAAAAGATGCTCAGGATGATCACGATAACTGGATAAAATATAAATAATGCAATGGAATGCGCTTAGAGGTAGAATCCTCACCTTCCCTTAGAATATGAAATTTGACATAACTATTTATATATGGCAGAGATAAGCGATGAATTGTTTGAGTATCTATTTGAGAAGATATTCAAGGATGGAGTGACGGAGAGAAAATTTATTAATGTTACCACCCAGAGCATAGACCTTGTCGAGGTTAGCCCAGGTCAGCTTTATTTCGTGAACAATGGTAAAATTGAGGAGAGCAGCTTGGGAATGCCTGATATGGAAAATACCGATGACATGCTCTTGGTGAGACACATGAAGACATTGAAACCTAAAGCCATACCTAAAGGATTCATCAAGAAGATTCGGGAGCGAGCAAAGTATGAGGACTTCTTGCAAGAGGTGGAAACCCTTTATCATCGGATAAGAGAGGAAGATCGACCAGATGAAGATAAAAACAGAGAGCGCGAAGAAAACCGAAAGATCTTTGGCAAGCTACTTGAAGAAGCCGCTCAGATAGAACTGGAGCTATCTCGAAGGAAGAATGAGGACCTTTGGGGCTATGCCAAGCGTCTTAGCACTGACAAGGCAAGCTACGAGAAGAGGGAGGCAGCGAAGCTAATAAAACGCGCAGATGAAGATATCAGCGAGCTATGGCATCGACTCCGCTACAATACGGATGAGAAGCACCGACTAATCACAGAAAGATGCATTGACTCCATCATCAAGAAATGCCTAAGCAGCATAAATGAACTATCAACTATACTTCTGAGGCGAGAAACTTAAATGCTTAATATCTATGAGCGCATGCTTTCGACAGGGAGCTACCAATTCAGAGAGGCGATGCA
>CAZGGB010000121.1:0-8256 GCA_964525115.1 uncultured Sangeribacter sp.
TCTCTTCAAAATGAGTCACTGTAGGATTTAGCACTCTTGAATAGTCGGGAGCATTCGTTCGTCCGCAAAAAGCATCCGCCATCACATCGGCATCGTCAAACTCATATGCAAGAGTGTGATAAACAGGCATCTGGAGAGCATCATAGGCATCCCTCCGCTGATAAGGCGTATGTATCGCCTTGGTAGCATCTTTCATCTTCTTCCTTTTTAGATTCAAGTTTCGCTTGTTCATGCATATTGATTTGCAATCCCATAGCGCAGCAACTGCGCTTATTCTCTGCGGGCTCCGGGCGATGCGAAGCAGCCCGTTAAGCACTGCGTACTTGCTATAACCGAGTCGCGAAGCTCAAATTGATCATTAATAGTTAATCGTTGACAAAACCTTTGCCCCTCTGCGACCTCTGCGTGAGATATTTAAAGCGAAAGTTTAGTTTTTGATTTTTCAAGATGCAAAATTAGCATTTTATGCCGACATATACAATATATTAGGCCAATTAGTCCTATAAGACTAATCAGCCTCCCACTTAATGTTTTTATTAATCGTTATAAAAATTTTCCGGTCTCTCCGATGTCCTTATAATCCATTGCGAAGTTTCAGTATCCTACACAATGGCAAGTGTGACTTTCACAATAAAGACGATTCCCGAGATCGGAGACATCAGACCGGCATTCATTCATTTTCGGGTTTCATCTTTATAACACTCAGCATTTTCATTGGTTGGAGTTTTTTTATTATATAATTGTAAAATTTTTGCATATTAAAAATTAATTCATTACCTTTGCATCTGTTCTCAAGAAGACGCCATGAATTAACATTTTATATAACCCGGCAGGAGAAATTCTGCCAAACAACAAAACCAACGTTTATGAAAAAGTATTTAGCAGAAATGATCGGTACATTCGTGCTGACATTGATGGGCTGCGGATCAGCAGTCTTCGCCGGCATCGGCCTGGGAACAACCGGATACGGAGTATCCACACTCGGCATAGCATTTGCCTTTGGTCTCGCAGTAGTAGCTATGGCCTATACTATCGGCGGCATCTCCGGATGCCACATCAATCCAGCAATCACGCTCGGCGTTTGGGCAAACGGAAGAATGTCTGGCAAAGACGCCGGCAATTATATGCTATTCCAAGTGATCGGTGCTATCATCGCTTCTGCTGTGATATATTTCCTTGTTAACTCCGGCAATGAGGCAGGCCTTTCCGCTATCTTCAACGATACCACAACTACTGGTGCCAACTCTTATCTCCCAGGCAATGTAGTTCCTGCTTTCGTAGCTGAATTCATCTTTACATTCATCTTCGTTCTCGTTGTGCTTGGTACTACCGACGAAAAGAAAGGTGCTGGCAACTTCGCAGGCCTCGCTATTGGTCTTGCTCTCGTTCTCGTTCACATCGTCTGCATTCCTATCACAGGCACATCAGTTAACCCGGCTCGTTCCATCGGCCCGGCTATCTTCGCTTGCATCGAAGGCAACTGCACTCCTATCTCTCAGATCTGGCTCTTCATCGTAGCTCCGATGCTCGGTGCCCTCCTCAGCTCAGCTGTTTGGAAAATGATTGCTTCCGACAAAAACTGATCTGAATTTCTAAAGATTTAAGTCTCTTCGGACTGCCTCTTCAACACTGTGTTGAGGACGCAGTCCGAAACTCTTTTTGCATATCTCCCCTTTTTTATCTAATTTTGCAAAAAATTTATTATAAATCTTATCAGCCCTACTCGGCCTATTCGACTAATTGAATCAATCCTTATGGCAAATAATCTCAACGCCGGCACAATCTGCGTGCAAGGCGGCTGGAAACCCGAAAACGGCCAGCCCCGTGTGCTCCCCATCATTCAGAGCACTACCTTCAAATACTCCACTTCCGAACAAATGGCTCGCCTCTTCGACCTTGAAGAGAGTGGCTATTTCTATACCCGTCTCGCCAACCCTACCAACGATGCAGTCGCTGCTAAGATTGCAGAACTCGAAGGTGGCGTAGCTGCTATCCTCACATCTTCCGGACAGGCTGCCAACTTCTATGCCGTATTCAATCTCTGCTCCTCAGGCGACCATTTCGTATGCTCCTCTGCCATCTATGGAGGCACATTCAATCTCTTCGCCGTCACCATGAAGAAAATGGGAATCGAATGCACATTCATCAGTCCTGATTCAACCGAAGAGGAAATCGCAGCTGCAATCCGACCCAACACCAAGCTAATCTTCGGCGAGACTATCTCCAACCCCAGCAATGACATCCTCGACATCGAGAAATTTGCCAAAGTTGCACATGCCAATGGAGTTCCATTGATCGTCGACAACACTTTCGCTACCCCCATTAATTGCCGTCCCTTCGAATGGGGTGCCGACATCGTCACCCACTCCACCACCAAATACATGGACGGCCACGCCACAAGCGTAGGCGGTGTGATTGTTGACAGCGGCAACTTCGACTGGGAAGCACACGCCGAGAAATTCCCCGGTCTGACCACTCCCGACGAGTCATACCACGGTCTGACATATACCAAAGCATTCGGCAAAGCTGCCTTCATCACCAAAGCCACAGCTCAGTTGATGCGCGACCTCGGCTCCATCCCCTCACCTCACAATTCCTTCCTCCTCAACCTCGGTCTCGAGACTCTCCATCTCCGTATGCCACGCCACTGCGAGAACGCACTGAAAGTGGCTCAATGGCTTGAGAAACATCCGAAGGTAGGATGGGTCAACTACGCCGGTCTTGAAGGCAACAAATACTACGACCTCGCAAAGAAGCAGATGCCCAACGGTACTTGTGGCGTGATCTCCTTCGGACTGAAAGGCACACGCGAAGAGGCAATCGAATTCATGGATAAACTCAAATTCATCGCCATCGTGACCCACGTAGCCGATGCCCGCACCTGCGTCCTTCACCCTGCGAGCCACACCCACCGCCAACTGACTGACGAACAGCTCCGCGAAGCCGGTGTACCCGCCGACCTTGTCCGCCTCTCCGTAGGCATAGAAGACGTCCAAGACATAATTGCCGACCTCGACCAAGCCCTCAATAATTGATGTCCGAGACTCACTCTTAAGACTCAAAACTCAAGACTTAAGACTCAAAAAAAATGCTAATCTTAATAGCCGAATCAAAGACAATGCTTGATCGGGAGCAGCCCGTCAGCCGTGAGTGTTTCGAAGCAAACACCCCGGCAGGCGAGGCTGCTGCCGACGAGATAATGTCGCGTGTAGCCGACATGGACGTCGAAGACATCGCATCAGCCATAAAGATAAGTCCCGCCATGGCAGCAAAAGTTGTGCGTATGGCATACGAATTCCCCAACAAGCAGACCGGACTCCAAGCCATCGACGCATTCACCGGTGTTGTCTTCAAAAACTTCGACTATCCCTCCCTTTCCCCTGAAGAAAAGGAGCGCACCAATCAGCACGTCCGCATCATCTCCTCCCTCTACGGCTGGCTCCGTCCCGAAGACATCATCAAGCCCTACCGCTTCGACTTCACTACTCCCCTCGCCCCCGACGACAAGACCTTCGCCGTCTTCTGGAAGAAAGACGTCACAATCCAGCTCGTCAAATACCTGCAAGCTAATTCAGCAACCTCCATCCTAAACCTTCTCCCCGCCGATGCTGCCAAATGCATCGACTGGAAACTTGTAAAGCGCTTCGCCAAAGTCTGGAAAGTTGACTTTAAAGAGCAAGATGGCACCGCCGTCCGCACACCCCATGCAGGCAAACTGAAAGCCCTCCGCGGCACCCTCCTCCGCGAAATCATCACCCGCGGCATATCCTCCCCCACCCCCCTTCTAACTTTAGAGACCGACACACTACTCCCCCTCGCCACCCCCGACTACCCCGACCACATAGCCTTCTCCACATAGGGAATATTCCATACCCTTATATTTAATAGACCCCTTCAAATTGCCAATGGCTTAGACAAGATCTCAACACTCCACCCTTGGTTTTTTGCAAAATTAATGATAGGAGTAAGCATCTTATTGGTAAATTCTGTCGAAACTATCATTCTTACACCGTCCTGAGTCTCAAATGAATTATAGTCTGGGTAAATATCCCTAACTTCTATTTGTATTCTGTTTTGGTTTCTCTTTTCCTTTATTTCTTTCACCTCTTGTTCAGTCTTAACGACATTCTGTCCAATATTATATTTCTGCATTACATGTAGGAATTCCTCTGATGTACATAAAGTTTCCTTAGCGTATTTTACAAATATATTTTTGGCCAGATTTTCTTGACAATTTATTTCCTTACCATTAAATAAGTACTTTCGCTTTGAAAATTTCCTATCTTTTATCAATGATTCAATTAATGCATCTCGGTCTTCTATCACACAGATTTTATCAGGATCATCAGTTTCCCTCTTGTGTGAGCATGGGGCTGCCGGCATTGCATCAATAGCTTCCATTATGAGTTCAAAATCTCTCTTCTTTTCGTTTGTTTTCATCGTAGTAGTCAATTTGAGTATTTAAACTCTCTTTATGTTCATATTTCTGCAAAGCATAGCTAACTCTTCCTCATTCATCCTGATCCCATGAAGCCGACGTGTGCAAGCAGTGAATGAATCAAAATACCGATCGTATGACTCACATAGCTCATACCTCCTGACCTTCCATTTATCCTTATGCTCCCTGATAAGCCTCATAAACATATCAGACTTGCCAGGATTTACCTTACAGCAATGGCATAAGCCACCATCATGGTAAACAATTATCAGCTTATGCAAGATATCGCCCTCTCCACAACTTTCCTTTATTCCTCCCGAGACCCTCAAATTCAGTTCATGAGGGAAGACTTCGTTTATCCTTTCCATTAATTCCCTAAAAACTTTTCCATGAGTGTTTGAATCATTAATATTA
This sequence comes from uncultured Sangeribacter sp., assembly GCA_964525115.1. GTDB lineage: Bacteria > Bacteroidota > Bacteroidia > Bacteroidales > Muribaculaceae > Lepagella. Next base: position 4,853 of record CAZGGB010000121.1, read on the forward strand.
TTCTGATAGATATACTGATGTATCATTTCATGCACAAGCGTATCATCAATTTCCGGCTGTGTCAAGTCCGGATATTGCTGATACATGACAATACTATCCTGTAATTCCTTCTTGCTACCGACTTTCACCCACTTCCGGCAGAAAAGACCGTCGTATGTCTTCGATCGCTTACGGACAATAAACGCTACCGGCTTAAACTTATCCGTATCCCAAATTCCAATCTTCCCAATCCGCTCCCTCCAATATTTATGTCGAAGCTGTAAATACCCTTCAGTCATTATCATAGCAAATTTCAATTAATAGATAGGTTCAGCTTCTCCGTTATCGATGAGAGTATAATTCCCAGCATTATCGAAAGTTCGTCGTGTAAAAGTTGCTGCAAGACTTTTACGACCATATTTACGAGCAAACCGCATAGTATGCATACTTCCACTCTGCGCCGGGCACTGTGCAAGAATGACTGCCTCCGACAAGGCAGCTTGAAGACGGTTTCGAGCCACGAGACGCTTCGGATTAGCCAATACTCCTATCACTTGTTCACTTAGGAGTAATCCCCCATTGTTCAAAATAGCCTCTTCAAGCGGTTTATTCTCACGAGGATGCGTACTGTCCAAGCCACTGCCTACGATAGCAATTGTCTTACCTCCTGCATCAAGGCAACCTCGATGAGCAGAAGCATCACAACCCAAAGCCAAACCGCTTACCACCACATACCCTTTCTCAGCATACTCCTTGCCAAGTTTATAAGCCATCATATTCCCTTCCTTGTCAGCCAACCGCGCTCCTATAATTGCCACTGCCTCCTCTTTTTTTAAAAGATCCAAATTCCCTTTGCAATGTATTACTGCAGGGCAATCCTCTCCAATTGCGAGTAATCTCGCCGGGAACGCTAGATCCTGACAAGATATACTCACAATCCCCATCTTTTCCTGAAGATCAAGTATCGCATTGGCTTTGTCCACACAATCTTGCAACTGCGGAATATCGTCATACATTATGTCAAATTCCGAAAGAGAAGTCTTCCGAATCTTCTTTACAGGATACTGCATCATTTGCAAAGCCATCACCTCATCGGCATTCAAGATTTGTGACTCCTTTTCTTTTTTATTCTTCATTTCTGTTTTCATATATTTCAAATATTTACTTGATTCCTATCTTTATAAAATTATTCCGTATCTCTATTGTAGTTACGCATCCCAAAGATTTGCTTATCTATCGCTGTTGAATCAAAATCCATGTGATGCAGTGTATTATCAGACCCTTCAGATGTTTCTTCACGTGATGCCACAATGAAAGTCTTAATTTTATCTCCCACTTTTTTATCGTATACAAGAATCAGTTTGACTTCTGCTTGACCGGTTACACCAGCCTCCTCCAAAATGGAGTGTATGGCTGACACTTCGGAAATTGAAGGCAAAGTACTGCCACAAGTAAAGCATAAAAACAACTTGTCGATTCTATATAGAGGTATTTGTTCAAATGCCAGTCTTAGCGATAATCCGAACTCCGGACTCTCAGACGACGCAATCCAGTTAATACCATTTTTAGATAGCGTATTTAGAATATCATACTTGTCTATTCTCTTATTATCAAGATCATTAACAAAATTATTCAATTCATATTTGTTGCCAAATAAAGTATATCCAGCCCACTCACATCCTTCATTCCTAACTTCTACAGCACTCTCAATGCTTCCCATTATTTCATTCTGACACTTCTCAAAAGCAGTAAAAACATCAATATATCCATACTCCTTGACAAGCACTTCCATATTGTATAATTCACAGCGCACTTTAGGAAGCATACGTAATGTATCAAGCGACAGAAATGCCCGTCTTATTCTTGGCATACCTTCACACATAAATCCAAGTATCGCAAAAACGGTAATATCCTTAACTCCTTGTCGGGATGCTTCTGCTGCCGCAAGCACAGAATACCTAGAGCCTGTGTAACCATTCATTCCAGCAACAATTATCAACTGCTCCACTTCATTAAAAACATCAGAAGGGAATTCTCTGGCACTTTTCTTTAACAACACATTCTGACACCCATCATAACTATGCCTCCCCAAATCGTCAGCATCACAGTCCACAAAAACACACTTGGAGTTACGAAGAGATTGATTCTTTGTTTCCATCCTCATTTTGCTTACGATATCACAACCTAATTTGCCGATACCCAAGAGTATTATTGTTCCCATTTTATTTCTCATTATGTCTGAATTTATAACGAATTCTATCAAATAAAGAAGCCTTTTTGTTTGTCTTCATGACTTCTTTATCATCACGTACAAATGGTGAAAAATCTATTATATTTTCAGCCATTGGCGGGATATAAGAAGGATTAATCTCGTTTTCTTGTGGGGTCCGTCCTATAGATACTTGTTCCTTTGGATATTCTGGATATTCTAACCGTTCTCCTTCCTGGCAAATAGAATTCTGGTGATTGGATTGATCTTCCTGAGAAGCGTGATTCTGGTCTTCGCATTGTTCTTCTTCCTCTATGGCTGCCCCTATATAGTCACACACTTCCTCTATTTCCCAAGTATCGACAAAACATCCTTGCACGCGACGAAGCTCTCCCCATGATAATCTGTACATCATATCCCCTTTCCCCGTAAGGAGTGCTGCATCTGGCATATCAAGTACAGTCATGCTATCGTCAGCTGAACTGGTTTTAAAAGATATTCTGGCAGGAAAAGATAATTGAATAGAATCATTAACTATCCTTTTCGACAGAGATTTAGTAGCAATAATCAAATGAATCCCTGCTGCTACTCCCTTCTCTGCAAGTCGCCTCAAAGGCAGCTCAAAATACATACAAAATTTTAGCATTAGCTCACTAAACTCATCAATCATCACAACCAAATGGGGCATCTCCCGGCTCCCATCCTTAGGAAAGGATTTAATTTTTTTGATCTTTTCCTTATATTCATGAATATCATGACAGCCCAATTCACTAAAAATTGAAAATCTTCTATCCATTTCTTCACATAGAGAATGGAGTGCTCTAACGGCTGCAATATCCGAAGTGACAACTCCATTATCTATTTCTTGAAATGCGTAAAGATACTTGTCTTTTATCTTATTATAAACTACAAACTCTGAGCCCTTTATATCAATCATGGTGAACTTTAATTCATCAGGAGTCTGGGAATATAACAAAGAGAGTATGATGCAATGCAGCAAAACCGATTTCCCGGAGCCTGCCTCTCCTCCAATCAATATCGGAGGAAGGTTATACAGTGATACCCCAAAGGCATTATTTTCTGCTGTAGGTATTCCTAATGCTATAGGCAGTTTTCCTCTCAATTTCTGGAAGGCTTTAGACTCAAGCACTTCCCGCAGACCTCAGGGCAACCGCATCAAAATCTAGCAGCAATAAGCAGTTCAAGAAGATACTCC
>CAZGGB010000122.1:0-8242 GCA_964525115.1 uncultured Sangeribacter sp.
GCCCCCACAGCATCCAATTTGCAAATTTCATTTTTTTTAACTAATTTTGCACCTCATTGGAATTTTTCATTGATTTCTGATCGTTGATCGGAAATCGTTAATCGTTGATTTAAATGAAAATCGTTCTCTTCGACAACAAGGATGATCATTTCGATCTCCTTCCTCTCTCTTTCACGCGTCCAATCTGCGACTTTCGTGTGGGGATTACCACGATTCGTCAGAAATGGGAATCATTCCTCCCCGACGCCGCTATCCATGCCCTCCCCGTCGATTTCTTGCGTGAGCGGTTCGGTCAGCCCGATGATCCATCTGAGGATATGCTCTTCATATCCGGTGCTGTTGTTCCTGATGCTGATATCGCTGCAAGAATAGTGTCTCTGAAAAAGGGACAGGCTATTGTTTGTGAAGATCGTCCTCTTGCTTTTTATGGCTGCTGGAACGAACTTGAAGATAGGAATTTTGCTGATATCTTTGAAGAAGACCTCCGACATCTACGCAATGTATATGATGTCTTCATTATGAATCCACAAGTAATAGTGGAAGATTATATTCGCATCACTGCTGATCGTATTTCTCAGCCTCTTCCCGACTCTAATCTGGTTATTGGCGACCTGACCGACAAAAATGGCATGTCCATGCTGTTCATCGAAGAAGGTGCTGAAGTGGAAGGCGCTACACTCAATCTTAAGGAAGGTCCTATTTATATAGGTAAGGATGCTGCGGTGATGGAGGGCTGTTGTGTCAGAGGCCCAATTGCTTTTTGCGACCATTCCAAAGCCCGTATGGGGGCTAAACTTTATGGTGGAAGCACATTCGGTCCATATGTTAAGGTTGGAGGAGAAGTTGATAATTCCGTAATCTTTGGATATTCAAATAAGGCTCACGATGGCTATCTCGGAAATGCTGTGGTAGGGGAGTGGTGTAATATAGGTGCTGGAGTTAATTGCTCCAACCTCAAGAACGACTATTCCAAAATACGCCTTTGGAATTATCGCTTGCATTCTTTTGCACGTACAGATCTCCAATTTTGCGGACCAATTATCGGCGACCACTCCAAACTCGGTGTGAATGTGATGTTGAATACGGCTACTGTAATCGGTGTTGGTGTCAACATCTATGGTGCCGGTTTCCCACGTGTCTTTGTTCCCAGTTTTCAAGAGGGTAGTGCCAACGGTGGTTTTGTCGACGTTCCCGTCAAGAAATTTCTTACCGTTGCTGAGCGAGTAATGGCTCGGCGCGGACACACACTCTCCGACCTTGACCGGGTTATCTTCGACCGAATCTTCGAATACGCCTCCCACCTCAAAAAATAATTCGGAGTGCCTTGCCCTCCGCTTCGTTGCCTATATGGCATATTGTCCTTATAAGACACAAAAAGATTCTACAGGTAAAATAATTATGCATTATGCATGAAGTATTATTAGATTATGCATTCTGCGAAAAATTATGTATTTATGAAAAAGATTGATTTCCACCCGAAAGCGTTTTCGATGTGGAAGGGCTATGATATGGCCCGATTCAAGTCCGATCTCGTAGCCGGCATCGTTGTCGGTATAGTGGCGCTTCCGCTCGCCATCGCGTTTGCCATCGCCTCTGGTGTATCTCCTGCCATTGGCCTGATCACTGCAATCATCGGAGGTTTCATTGTCTCAGCCCTTGGTGGTAATACTGTTCAGATTGGTGGCCCTACGGGAGCTTTTATTGTGATCGTATATAGCATAATTCAGCAATTCGGACTCACCGGACTTGCTATTGCCACTGTTATGGCGGGCCTGATTCTCGTTCTTATGGGTCTCTTCCGCCTTGGCACTGTCATTAAGTTCATTCCTTATCCTATAGTAGTGGGGTTCACTGCCGGTATTGCAGTAACTATTTTTTCCACTCAAATAAACGATTTCTTTGGTCTCGGGTTGTCCGATCTCCCTGGTGATTTCATCACCAAATGGGGCGTCCTGCTTTCCAATTTCTCCCGAGTCAATCTTATGACTCTCGCTGTCGGTGTGGTTTCACTCCTCATAATAACTCTTACCCCCAAGATTTCCCAAAAGCTTCCCGGTACTCTGATTGCTATTATTTTAGTGACTGCTGGTTGTTGGCTATTAAGCATGTTTGTGCCGGATTTCCATGTGGAGACTATTGGCGACCGTTTCGGTAGCATGAAGTCTGATATCCCGATGCCTCATGGTTTCGAAATAAATATGGCTACGATCAATGCCCTTCTTCCGTCTGCGTTTACGATTGCTATGCTTGGAGCCATTGAGTCGCTCCTGTCTGCCACTGTGGCTGATGGTATCACTGGCTCCCGCACTAATTCTAATACTGAGCTCTTCGGACAGGGTATAGCAAATATTGTAGTTCCTCTTTTCGGTGGTATTCCTGTCACTGGTGCTATTGCCCGAACCATGACCAATATCACTAATGGTGGTCGTACTCCGGTCGCCGGAATGATCCATTCTGTGGTGCTGTTGCTCATCTATCTTTTCTTTATGCCCCTTATCAATCTTGTGCCCATGGCTTGTCTGGCTGCTGTTCTTATGGTGGTGGCATACAATATGAGTGGTTGGCGTACAGTGAAGGCTATCTCACATAATCCTAAAGGCGATTTCTCAGTGTTGCTTGTCACCATGATTCTCACAATAGTGTTTGATCTCACTATTGCAATTGAGATTGGGTTGCTGCTCGCTATGGTGTTATTTTTGCGTCGTGTCACCGAGAATGCTGAAATTAAAGTGTATGGCCAGCAACTCGATGTTGCCGAAGGCACTGAAGTCCACTCCCATGAGGTGCTCCGTGTCGAGAAGGGTGTGTCTGTCTATGAGATCGACGGTCCGTTCTTTTTTGGCATTGCCACTAAATTCGATGAGATGATGCGTTCTACTATGCAAAACAAACCTCTCGTCCGTATCATTCGTATGCGCAAGGTGCCATTTATTGACTCTACTGCAATCCACAATCTCGAGACCCTTATTAAGTCTTCGCAAAAGGAGGGTATACAGATTGTCCTTTCCGGAGTTCAGCCTAATGTCCATGCCGCATTGGTAAAATCTGAAATAGTACATCTCATCGGTGAGAAAAACATCTGTGATCACATATCTAAGGCAGTCAATCTTGCCAACACTATAGTACGCGACTACAACGCTCTCCCCGAATGGCGCCGCCGGGGCTTCGATCCCGTCTGATCTATAAATCCTGAAGGAAAACTGAAGACTTAAGACTAAAAAATTTTGACAATGTCAGGTTTTTTTTATAATTTTGAGAATTGAAAGAGATTTTGCAAGTTCTATGGCAGAAGAAATAAAATATCCCGTTGGCATACAGAGTTTCTCCGAGATAATAACCGGAGGATATGTCTATGTTGATAAGACTATGTATGTCAAAAAGATGGTTGACTCTGGAAAGTATTATTTCCTCAGCCGTCCGAGGCGTTTCGGCAAAAGTCTTTTCCTTTCCACTCTCCAGGCTTATTTCGAAGGAAAACGCGAACTTTTTAAGGGCTTGGCCCTTGACACTGACGAGATCGACTGGACTCACAGACCTGTCATCAAGTTCTCTTTCAATGCTGTGCGTGCCTCCGAGAAAGAGAATCTCGGCAAATACCTTGACATAGTCCTTTCAGAATATGAGGATAAATATGGTGCGCCGAAACGAGGTGACTACTCTGATCGTTTAGCCACCATCCTCAAGAATGCTCATGAGCAGACCGGACATAAGGCAGCCGTTCTCGTCGATGAATACGATTCTCTCCTGCTCGACACGATCAGGCCGGAGCATTTCGAACTGAACGCTTACTACCGTGAGATCCTTAAGTCTCTTTTCACTGTGCTAAAAAATGCTGATGAGCATATCTTTCTTGCATTCATCACCGGTGTGTCCCGATTCAGCCACACCAGCCTCTTCAGCGGCGCAAACAATCTTAATGACATTTCGTTGTCGGAGGATTTTGATGCAATCTGCGGCATCACCGAAGAAGAACTCAAAGATAACTTTAAGGATGGAATCAAGATTTTTGCCAAAAAAAATGAAGTTGAGGATGAGGATATCCTCAAGCTTTTGAAAGACAACTACGACGGGTATCATTTCAGTGAAACATGCGCGGATATCTACAATCCTTTCAGCCTCATGCAGGCTCTCAGCAAAAAGAAAATCTCAAACTTCTGGTTCCAGTCCGGTACGCCGTCCTATCTTATTGAGATCTTAAAGCGCGATGACTTCTATATGCCGTCGCTCGACTGTCTTGAGACAGTTGCCAGTTCCCTGGCCGCAAAGGAATCATATCTCGGGAATCCGGTATCCCTGCTGTTTGAAAGCGGATATGTAACAATCAAGGATTATGAACAGGAGATGGATATATATACCCTCGGACTTCCAAATCTTGAAGTGGCTAAAAGTTTCACTGAAGCACTGCTCCCCATCTATACTGGATTAGATAAGGAAAAGACTGATGCTACATGCGTCAGGATGAAGAGATACCTCCTTAATGGAGAGGCTGGGTTGTTCATGGAGGAACTGAAGACATTCCTTCAAGGTAATCCTTATGGTCTTACGGAACTTGACAAAAGAGAGACGTATTTCCAGTGCTGCTTATATCTCATGCTCAGGGCAATCGGTTTCGAACCTCAGGCAGAGCGCCAGACTTGCAATTCCCGCATGGATGTGATGATGGAGACGAGCCGCTTTGTCTATATCTTCGAACTGAAGACCGACGGCTCTGCAGAGAAGGCCTTGTCCCAAATTAACGAAAAAGGTTATCACCTTCCTTTTGCAGGCAAAGGAAAGACTATAATCAAGATAGCAGCCAACTATTCCTCATCCGCCAATAACATCGACACCTGGAAGATCGAGATTGTTTGAACATCCTTCCCCGAATGGCGCCGCCGAGGTCTCACCCCCGTCTAATCTCGGACAACTGGCACCTGACAAACTGAACTTAAAAGCGATTCTTGAGGCATACCCTTCGATATGGGAAAAGACAGAAAATCAAGAGTTGTAGTCGCGCATGTCTTCAAAGTCGTTCAAGTCATATTCATCAAAATACTCTCGGCTTACTGTCCGTTTTTTTCCACTGGCCCGGCCTCTATTTTGCTTTTCAAGGAATTCCTCATACGATCTGACGGCATAGTGGTTGATTCGTATTACATCTTGTTGTGGCTTTCGGTCGCGGAAACTTTGGGTTATTATCTTGCCGTGCGAATCTGCTCCTTTCCCTGAAATGCGGGCTGCCTCATGGCATCCAATCATACAGTAGACTCTGCGAGGGTCTACTATGCTTTTCACATGGCGGTTGAGGAGATGATGGGGGTTGGAGTGCATCTTGAACCTCTCCATCACACCTCCTGGCTGCTTATGTTTAGCCCCTCCGCTTCCATACACCAGCCAGTTGATCTCCACATTAGGCCGATCTTCGAAACGCTTCAAGAATTCAGGAATGGATTTGTCTTTCAATGGAACAATAAACTCATCAAGATCAATAAAGGCAATCCAGCGGCTGTCAAATCTATGGCGTGATATGCAGTCGTCATAAGCTGCCAATTGTTTTCTGTATCCGGGAAAATAATGATACTCCACAATCCCGGTCTCTATATAAGGGGTCAGGATCTTACGCGTATCATCCGTGCTTTCGTTGTCGTAAATATAGAATTTAGCGACTCCTTTCTTACGATGCCACTCTATCCATTCCTTAAAGTATGGACCCTCGTCTTTAGCAATAGCACACACTGTGAGATTATATTCAGGCACAGAGTTGTTGTTCTTGATTTCTTTTTTCAATCTTATTGCCTTTCTAAGACCGAAACGCAGAATTCCCCTCCATCTGTTGCGTGCCATCTTGTTGGGAATTACTCCGGCGATTATTTCAGCTGCTACTTTATTCATATATTTCGTATATTCCTGCTAAAAGATGAATTGCAAAATTACAAAAATCACCAATATATTGCAATAAATAAATCTTATTTTGAGTTATAAAATTTATAAGGTTATTTGGTAATAGGATTATAAGAAAAATCTGAAAGCTTTTATTCTTAGAGTATCTTTAAAGATACTACAATAACCTTATAACACTTTAACTCATAAACTTAAGTCTATAATCTTTTGGCGACATTGATGCGTAAGATTAAAAACTTTTTTAAATTGATATTTGGATGGATCAAGGGGATGAATGCAGTGATGCTTTCAGGTGTATTTCTTTCCTTAATATGGTTTGATATAGACTGGTGCATGACTACCACCTTTACAGCAATGAGCAATCCACAGTTGTATTTGGTGGCTATTACTGTTTCACTTTTGCTCCTGGCTCCCTGGATCTTCACTCACAGCAGGACGGTGGGGGTTCTTATTCTCTTGATCATTGCTTTGATCTCAGAAGCTAATCTCGTGTATTGCCGCACATTTTGGACAGCAATTTCCCCAAAAGATTATCTTTTGGCTGGAAATATGGTTGACTTTACCGACAGTATATGGCCCAATCTAAGGTGGATGGATCAGGGATTTATCGTAATATTGGCCTTTGTCACGGTTGCCTGTTTTCTATTGAAAGATACTGGCGGAAGAAAAGTCATAAAACAATATATGGCTCTGACAGCAATCTTTACATTGCTCTTGGCTGCGAATATATTAGTTCAAGGTGGGTTTTACAAGGCGTATCAGAATGCTACCCTTGGAGGATTTCGCATCGCCTGCGGTGTGCCTACATATAGCATAGGAGGACATATAATATATAAGCTTATTGAAGAGCAAAGATTCAAAGATCTTGATGAAAAGGAACTTAAGTCAGTAGACAATTGGATACAAACCCATAAGGAAAGATATAATAATAACAAGATTGAGAATCCAAGGAAAAGCATAGTAATGATTATATGCGAATCCTTGGAAAGTTGGCCCATAGGGCTTGAGTTTCAAGGAAAAGAGATAACACCCTTGCTTAATTCTATAGTAAACGACAGTACAACTTTTTATGCGCCTGACGTCTTGGCGCAGGTAAGCGTGGGAAACAGCATCGATGGCCAATTGATCTATACGACCGGGCTACTGCCTACCTCCAATATGGTATATAGCATGAATTATCCCGATAGAAACTTTCCGAGTATGAATAAGATATTGAAAAAAGACCGGGATTCCAAAAGTATACTATTGACTGTCGACAAACCTGTGGTTTGGAACATGATGGCAGTAACAAGAGCTTTTGGGTATGACACGATAATACATGGCAACAATTGGAAAAGAACTGAGACAATGCGCCATAAAATTACTGATGGTTCTTTTTTTAAGCAGTCTGTAGATCTTCTTAAAAAGGGTGAATTATGGCCGGAAGGGAGTCCAGGGTTGTTGACGCTTATCACTATTTCCGGGCATTCCCCATTTAAATTAAACAGAGAATTGAGAGATCCCAATTTTGATATTTCAAATAGCGGTCTTCCTAAGCTTATTGAAGATTACATCATCACTGCCCACTATGTGGATTTTCAACTTAAGATCATCATAGACTATTTAAAAGGAAGGTCGGATTCGTCCGACACGATGATTGTCATTGTCGGCGATCATAATAGACGCGACCAAATAGACCCGGTAATGGTTTCTGACGCATTGGTAGGTAATAGAATGCATATTCCATTCATTGTAATCAATTCTCCAGTCGCAGGTCGATACGACGGCGTACTGGGACAGGCAGATGTTTTCCCAACTCTCCTTGATCTGCTCGGAGTAAGCAATGATGAATGGCGAGGGATGGGAATCAGTATATTTGATCCTAATCGTCCGGATGTAGCATTCTCTATTGATCCTCCAATTATGGAGGGAGAAGCAGGAGAGCATTCAGCAGAAGAAATTGAACACATAAAGTCAGCTCATTCCATATCAGAATTGATCATCATTCACGACTTATATGGCAAAAAAATAGCTAAATGACCTGAATTATCCATAGTAAAAAATAGCTGCTCTTTATGGGATCAGCCCTTCTGCCTCATCTCCCGATGGCGTGAAGCGCGTATAACTCTATTGGAGATAAGCAAGAAGTTAAGAGAAGATATTCAGCCCTGATTCATATTCAAACATGGATCGGGATTTGCTTTATGAACTCCATAACATTTTTTTTCTTAAATTAATTTTGCTATTAAGGAAAAAAATTATAACTTTGCATTTGCTGACCGCTCAGAAGCCCGGTCGTGGGCTTGGGGTGGGAGGCAATTACATAATGAAAAGCGTATTCTATGCTAAAATCCAAATGATTTTGGCATTTTTTTTATTCTAA
>CAZGGB010000123.1:0-8179 GCA_964525115.1 uncultured Sangeribacter sp.
GTTTACTCGCTTTATTTCTTGGCTCTTCGAAACGACCAATTTCAATTATCATAGTCAAGGATGAAGCAATGTAGATGCCCTGTGGGTACGTCTATGTACGTCCGGTTTGTGTCTTTATGGATATAAGCCGTATACGATGCATATACATACTTCGTGGGGTTCCTCTACCATTGCTCGTTCTACTATGATGGGCTTTGGTCGGCCTCGAAGAGCGGAATGAGCAGTAAGAGGCTCCCCGTTTTTCGTTAATATAACTTTTTTAGATTTGCCATTATGGAGAGTCAATGGCCAAGATAGAATGACTCATTATGGATAAACTAAGAAAGGAAAATATTATTAAGGCTAATGATAGTCCATTTCCTAAGAAGTTTTCAATAAGAATATTTGCCATTGCAGCATTTGTGGTATTGATTTGGGGCGTTTCTTGTGAGAAAGAGGATATCTCACACTCTCAGGGGAGAGATGTGGGGACAAAAATATATGATAGTCAACCTGAACCTGGAATTTCATTTGATTTAGAGAGTGACAGCCTTGAAGAAAATGTAGAGGAAATATATTTTGAAGCAAAAGCTTGGGATGAAGATGAGATGGATATGGAGGCTGAGGATGGTGATGTGGGATGAGGCGCTCGCGGACGGTCTTGCCACTCTACCGAAAACTCGGATTGAGTCCATTATGTTTTTTCTTATTTGGAGGGGATGGATAAGTATTGTCTAATGTAGGCTTTTGATAATCCAACCATCAAGGGTTCGGGTTTTAGTTAGGAAATTGGCGCCGATGAGGTAGATGAGCTCAGTTTTATCTACATAGAGGTATCCTTCTGAAATAATTTCAGAAAAAGTCTGTATTCCGACCGGGTATTTGATCCTTTTTGCCATAATCTACTTCATTTATTGCAAAGTTAATTAAAAAATTTCATATAATGGCATTTTGGAGAGAGCGTTTTGGTATTTTTGGTGGCTGAAACAAATATTAGACGAATTAGAGATAGATGGGTATTGGGGTGAGAGGGCTAATTAGAGTTATTAAAGGGGGTGAGACGGTGGCGGAAGTTGGAGTGGCGGATGTTGGGGGTGGCGTTTTCGATGGCGTAACGGAGGGCTTCTTCTTCGCCTACGAGGACACAGAGGCGACTGGCACGGCTCACTCCGGTGTAGAGGAGATTGCGATATAGCATGGGGCGGTGTGCTATTGTGACAGGGAAGACGATGTTCTTAACTTCTGAGCCTTGAAGTTTGTGGACGGTAGTAGCGTAGCCGAGAGTCAGTTCGCTTAATTCTGAGCGGAGATATGTGCTTCGATTGCCATCTGAATATTCCACTACCAAAGTCTGTTCGTCAGGGTTTACCTCGATAATTCTTCCAGTCTCGCCATTATACACTCCACGGTCTTTTGAATTGGATGTCTGCATCACAGGGTCGCCAAGGCGAAAAGTGGTTTCTCCTCGTTTGAGAGCAGGTCCTTCGGGATTCAGGCGTGCTTGGAGGTCCATATTCAGTTGTTTGGCTCCTAAAGGTCCGATTTGCTGAGGGGTCACAACGAGGATTTCGGTAGAAGGGACACCTTTATCGCGTGGCAGTTCATCTGCTACGAGTGACAAGATACGATCATGAATCCGTCTGGGAGTGGATTCCGGAATTATCATGAAGTCACTTTCCGGATGTGATTCCGGAACTTCCCCTGCATTAATGGCTTTGGCACTTTCGGCAATTCTGCTACCTTCCTCCTGACGGAAGTTTTCTTTAAGACGTGCAACTGGTATAGTTGGAGCCTCTATCATATCTCGCATCACATCGCCTGCACCTATGGCTGGAAGTTGGTCGACATCTCCAACCATTATTACTTGTGTGCCAGGGCCAACTGCATCAAGAAGATGATTGAAAAGAACTTGCTCCATCATTGAACCCTCGTCGATGATCAGAACATCAGTTTCAATTTGTTTCTTATGGTAACCTTCCCCTTGACGGTAGCCGAGAAGGCGATGTATGGTAGATGCTTCACGATCTGTCAGAGCGGTCATTCGTTTAGCTGCCCTGCCTGTTGGCGCGCAAAGCGTCACATGTTTTCCCTCTTTTTCAAGAACGTCGATCACTGCGCGTAGTACTGTAGTTTTACCTGATCCAGGTCCCCCTGTGAGCACAGAGACGGGTGCCTTAAGCAAGGTTTCTATTGCTTCCATTTGCATAGGAGAATAAGCTATGCCATTGCCATCAGTTGTTGGAATATCGAAGACATTAATTTTTTCGGGGGCTTTATGAGCAAGAGCAAGAAGTTTTTCAGCACCTTCCTTTTCAGCGTTATAGAACACAGGTAGGTACAATACACCACGGCTGCGGACAATTCTTCCGTCTTCAATTGTGGCATCGATTTGTTTTTCGATTTCTTCTTGAGAAATGCCTGTCATATTAGAAGCATAAGAGAGTGCTTCCGGTATGGTTGCAAACAGGTGACCTTCATCGGCGAAATGTTTTACCGATCCGACAATTGCTGCTTGCAAACGATGAGGGTCATCCGGTGCAAAGCCAAGAGCCTTGCCAATCTTGTCGGCAGTATGGAAATGTAGTTGCCATACATCTTCTACCATATAATAGGGATCCTTGGTGACGACAGTTTCAGTTCGCTTTCTATATTTCCCTAAAATTCTTTCGATATGCATTTCGCTGATGCCACAAGAGAATAGAAAAGCGAGAAGGGAGAGTGGATATTTAATATTGCGGAGACTCTCGGATGCTTTGAGGGCTCTGGCTTCTCCAAGGCCTTTAATCTCGCTGCATTTTTCCGGATTGTCTTTGAGGATTTGGAGTGTATCTTTCCCGAAAGCGTCTACGAGTCTATGTGCGTAGGCTGGACCTATGCCTTCTACAAAGTCGCTTGATAGAAAACGCTCAATGCCTTCCGGAGTAATTTTGTCGATGTATGTGTCTTTCATATCAGTAAAGTTTATCATAAAGCGCCTCTACAGTACAACAGGGCGTTCGCACGCGGAAGAGGGCTGAGCAGCGGCTTCGCCGGCTATCGCGGATATTATCCATACTATAAACCCCAGGCTGAGGCCTGGGGTAGTTGTATAAATATCAAGTCGGAGACTTGATTTTGTTTCAGTAAATATTATTTTTTAATACTTTGAAGTGGAGGGTTGGAAGAGTTGCTCGATTGCTTCAGCTACAGCTGCAGCGTCATCGGCAGCTGCTCCAATGCCTACTCCGTCAGTTACCCAAGTATGAGGGAGGAAATGGCGGATGGATTCGCGTACTGCGTCGTGTCCTGTGCCGTCATGATTGATTACAGGCACAACTCTCTTTCCAGTGAAGTCATACTCGTCGAAAAATGTATAGACAGCCATTGGCACATCATCATACCAGTTAGGAGCTACTAACACTACATATTTATAGTCTTGCATCTTGCCCACTTTGTCTACGATGGCAGGACGTGTACGAGTTTCTTTCTCAACTTTTGTCACAGTCTCAAAAGTTGCCTTGTCTTCAGGATATATTTCTACCGGAGTGATAGCAAATTCTGTCGAGTCATGTCCTTTATCTTTAAGGGCAGCTACCACCTGATCTGCGATTTTCTTACTGCCTGATGTTTCTTTACCTTTCTGGATGAAATATGCTACCAGAATCTTGTCTGCATTTAATTTTGTGCTTTCCATAATTTTTATGAGATTAAAAGTTCTTGTCCCCTTTATCCAATCCATCAATAAAACGTATCAGGGTTCATATTAGTTCAAATAATTAAATCATTATGGTTTCTGTTTGATGTAAAAAATAAATTTACCATCAATCGCCTCTTCGAGTCCAGAAAAGTGATAATACGCGCGTGGGCGCATGCGGAGCATGCTCTATTACTAATTTTGACTCTGGAATAATTATGGAAGATATAACTAAGCAAACCTAATATGTTATCATAAACTAAAGTTTGGGTTGAGGGGTTATAGTGATATAAGGTTTAAAAAATGTAAAATTAATATAAATATGATGAATGTGTTTTGGCTGCTGTTTGGAGTGGCGTTGATAATTTTTGCAGCTAATTGGCTTACAGATGGAGCTGCATCCGTAGCCCGAAGATTCGGGCTAAGCGACCTGGTAGTGGGTCTTACTGTTGTTGCTTTTGGCACATCGACCCCAGAACTATCTATTAGCATTGTTTCCGCACTTCAAGGAAATGCACCGATGGCTGTAGGAAATGTTGTGGGAAGTAATATCTTCAACATACTTATTATTATAGGAGTGGTGGCGATGGTAAAACCAATCAAAGTTCAGCCATCAGTGATGGTCAATGAAATTGGATTGGTCATAATCTCATCTCTTGCATTGCTTGCAATTGGATTTGACGATATGTTGGAAGGGACAGGCGAAAGGTTAGTGTCACGTACTTCCGGTATACTTTTGCTATTGTTTTTTGTTATATTCCTTCGGTATATGTTTGCACAGGCGCAAGGAGCATCAGATTCAGATCCTGCAGCTGAAAAGGGAGCCAATCGCAAGGAAATGCCTTTGTGGCGCTCCGTTTTGATGATAGTGGCTGGATTGGCAGGTCTCGTTTATGGAGGCGATAGATTTGTAGCCGGAGCGTCAGGGGTTGCGTTGTCGCTTGGAATGAGTGAGGCGGTAGTTGGTCTTACTATAGTCGCTGCAGGCACTTCGCTTCCTGAACTTGCGGCTTCAGTTGCAGCGGCCATCAAAGGTAATTCCGGGATAGCAGTGGGAAATGTAATAGGTAGCAATATCTTTAATATTTTCTTTGTCCTTGGCTTGACCGCGACAATAAAGCCTTTGCCCTTTGGAGGAGTCTCACACTTAGACCTCGTAGTGATGATGGTTTCCGCCCTTTTGTTCTGGCTGTTCTGTTGGAAATTCGGAAAACGAACTATTACTCGGCCAGAAGGTGCCATACTGGTACTATGCTATATAGCTTATATCGCTTATCAAGTGATGACTATTTCATGAATAGATAGTTAAGACGAGGGAACGGGAGCCGCCGTAGTCGCGGAATTCGCAGAGGTAGATGCCTTGCCATGTGCCGAGATTAAGTCTGCCGTTGGTGATAGGAACAGTGAGTGAAACGTCGGTTAGGGTGACTTTAGCGTGTGCCGGCATATCGTCGAGTCCCTCCATTGTGTGATAATAGTATGGCTGATTTTCCGGGACGATATGGTCAAGGATCTTGTCGAGGTCATGGCGAACGTCGGGATCTGCATTTTCATTTATTGTCAAGCCGCAAGATGTGTGCTTGACGAATATGTTGAGTAGTCCCGTGTCCGGTAGTGTAGCCGGAAGGTGGCGGAGGATTTCACTTGTTATTAAATGGCAGCCTCGCGACATGGGCTTAAGGCGGAATTCTGATTGATGTATCATATTTAAAGATTAAAGACTAAAGATTAAAGATTGAAGATTAAATCTGAGAGTGCAAATTTATATAAAATTTTTGATATTTTGCCAGTTTTGTTTCATAGGGTGTTGTGAGGATGAGAGAAAATTATTATTTTTGTAAAAAATAAGATAAAAAACAAGTAGAGTGAAAAGAACAGAGAGTATTTTAAAACTTTACCATAAAGCGCCTCTCCGAGGCTACTGTACTATTGTTAGGAGTACCCCAGACTGAAGTCTGGGGTTTTGGCCTAATCATCAGGTCTCCGACCTGATTTTGCTTTTGAAAAATGGTAGAGTAACCAAACACTCTAAAAATAGATTAAAAATTGAGGAATATGCTATATCTTGAGAGATTTATGTTTCCCGATTTGGAGGATGATACCCTATATTTTGATGAGCCCAAAGGGTCATTCTATGATGAGAATACTTATCCGTTTCATCTGACATCGGAATTGGGACTATGGTCGCTCGATTTCGAACCATTGACTATTTTATATGGAGGAAATGGGTCTGGAAAATCAACCATAATCAATGTCATTAGCCAGAAACTCTGTGCAGACAGGCAATCTATGTTTAACTCGAGTCCATATTTTGACGAATTTGTCAATAGATGCCAATATAAAGCTTCTGATTCGCTTGCAGGGGAAACAATATACAAAGGACATCGCGAGCCTCAGAAATATGATATTTCTCAGATAACGACTGTATTGACGAGCGATGATATTTTTCATTCGATGCTTGACCTCCGTCTTGAAAATGATAAGAAACTTAAGAAAAGTCAATTTCTGATGGACGAGTATCGAGAGCCAGACGAGCTTCCTCGACATTTAAACTTTGAGACCGGATACAATGTAGATAAATTCAAGAGAGGAGTGGAGATGAGGCAAGCAAGAAACAGCATGCGACATGGCAACAAATCATTTAATAAGATCCTTCTTGAAAAAATCGGAAAAATGGAGAGAGGATTCAGTAATGGGGAGACAGCGCTGATGAAACTGTCAGAACTCTTGGAAGAACCGGGATTGTATCTTCTTGATGAGCCGGAAAACAGTATGTCGTGTGAATTTCAGATTAAACTTGCATCAATAATATCCTATCTTGCAAGATATGGGAAATGTCAATTCTTAATTTCGACTCATTCTCCTTTCATTTTGTCGATGGAAAATGCTAAAATATATAATCTCGACCAGCATCCTGTAGGAGTATGCAAATGGTGGGAACTCGACAATATGAAAAGATATTTCGCTCTCTTTTATGGGGCTAAGGATAGATTTTTAAAGAATAAGTAAGAAAAAAGATGAAATATTTTGTGGATTGGTAGATTTTTACTATTTTTGCATCGAGTTTAGAGAAAATTAACAAATTTTCTTGGTTTTTAGGTAAATTGAGGTAAAAATGAAGATTCATGGAAGAACAGTCAGCAAAGGCTGGCTTGCCGTGCTATTAGGCATTGTGGCAATGAGTGTCATAGGGTTATGTTATCCCTACGACGGAGAGATGTTCGCCCTTGGAGGAGACGGAGCCCTTTGGGCAAATGTGGCCTGGATGATCACCGCTACGATATTCGTACTGATGATGACTCCCGGCCTCTCCTTTTTTTATGGGGGAATGGTAAGAAAAAAGAATGTCATCTCCACCATGCTTCAGAGCTTTATCGTCATGGGATTTGTCAGTGTGCTCTGGGTAGTGGTTGGGTTCAGCCTCACATTTGGAAGTGATATCGGGCATGTCATCGGCAATCCAGCCGATTTTTTCATGTTTAAGAATGTGGGAGTCGGCAATATAACAGGTAATGGTGTCCCCTCGGAAATAGGCGTGGCGGTCACAACAATTCCTTTGGTGCTCTTTGCACTCTTTCAGATGAAATTTGCAATAATCACCCCTTCACTCATCACAGGAGCATTTGCCGAACGAGTTCATTTCACCGGTTATCTTCTTTTCATGATGCTATGGACTCTCATAGTGTATTGTCCGCTTGCTCACTGCACATGGCATCCTGATGGACTTTTCGGCATGCTTCATGTGCATGACTATGCAGGAGGAATAGTGGTGCATGCAGCTTCCGGAGTTGCGGCTCTTGCCGGTGCAATGTTTCTCGGACGGCGTCAGAATAGGAGAGGAGAAAGCAACCGACCAGCCAATGTGCCATTCGTGCTTTTAGGCGCAGCTCTTCTCTGGCTTGGCTGGTTTGGATTCAATGGAGGCAGTTCATTGGCTGCTGATGGAATCGCGATATCAGCATTTTTGAACACCAACACTGCAGCGGCAACAGCAATGGTGACATGGGTGACGCTTGACGCAGTGAGAGGAAGAAAACCTTCAGCAATGGGTGCTGCTATAGGAGCCGTAGTAGGACTGGTAGCCATTACTCCTATGGCAGGATGGGTAAGTGTAGGTCAGAGTATTTGTATCTCATTTATAATCACTGTTTGTTGCAATATGGCGGTGTCTTGGAAGAGTTATTCCAGAATGCTTGATGATGCGCTCGATGTCTTCCCTACTCATGGACTTGGTGGAATAATTGGCACAGTTCTTACCGGTATCTTTGCCTATGATTACTTTGCGGCAGATGATCCGGAGATGGTATCTCGATCTGTGTTCTTCATCAATCATGTTCTTGTCATAATTGGAGTATTCATATATACGTTTGTATTAAGTTATGCTCTTTATTGGATTACAGATAAGATCATACCAATGAGAGTATCAAAATCAAACGAGGAAGAAGGATTGGATTCGTCACAGCATGGGGAATTCTATGATCCTGATGGCATTCATGAGTTTCCAACTGATGATGAGTGGTTTAAGGG
>CAZGGB010000124.1:0-5532 GCA_964525115.1 uncultured Sangeribacter sp.
CGAAGCTGAACTTTGCCATCTACATACGTCACTATCTCCTCTTCAGTCCATTCGCATGCATAGACGTGGAATTCTCCTTCTGCACCGGCGCAATACATTTCATGTGTCTTCTGAGTTCCTTTTGTGTGATTGTAATTTCCGGTGTGGAGTGATGATGACACATAGTTGGGGTTTGCACCGACTTCTTCCATAATGTCGATCTCACCGCAATATGGCCAGGGATTCTTGTTCCAATCCACGTTGGAGGGCATCATCCAGAAGGCTGGCCATGTGCCTTTACCCTTTGGAAGATTGATGCGCGCCTCGAAATATCCGTAAAGCCATCCTGTGTTAGGCTTGGCATTCATGCGTCCGGAATAGATTTTTCCATCCTTCCCTTTGAAGCAGTTTATATATAAGAAGCCGTCCTTGACTTCAAGTGTGCGCTTCCCATCCACTTCTTTTGAAGTATAGGTTTGCAATTCATTGTTGACATGTCCTGGAGCCCAGTTTTCGATGGTCCAGTCGCTGCTTGGTACGGAACCTGAATTGAATTCATCGCTCCATACGAGGGCGTACCCCTCGGGAGCTTCAACTGCATCGCTGAGCTGGGTCGCCTTTATCTCTGTCTTGTCGTCACCACATACAAGATAGATGATGGCTTCGCGGGTGGCAGACTGATCGTTGGCGCTGGCCTTTACTTCAACGTTGGTGTCGCCTTTGCTCCCTTTTGCAGGAGTCAGCGTCAGCCATGCAGCATCAGAAGTAAGAGTCCAGTCGGCATTTGCTGTCACAGTGAAAGTGTTGGAGGATTCCTGACCACCCATAGTAAGGGATTTTACTGAAGCATTAGCTTTAGTCACATATCCCTGTCTGAGAGCGACGCTTTTAATGGTCTTGCCTCCTGATACAATGTCGAGAGTTGCTGAACGCTCGTCCATGTCGGAATTAGCCTTGACAGACACTTGCACCTTAATGTCAGTATCTTTCACGCCTCCACTCGGGCGGAGTGTCACCCAGTCAGCCTCTGTCCTTATCGCCCAGTCGGCATTTGCCTTTACCGTTAGCTCGAGAACACCTGCTTCCGGACCTGCGGAGAGTGCATCGGGTGATGTTGTCACGGTCACGTTCTGATTTCCCGGTGTCGGGTCATCTTTGGAGTCACTTCCGCAAGATGCCATGAGGGGAAAGCTTGCTAAGATTGAGATAATCCAGATTATGAAATTCGTTTTCTTCATCATATGTAGGTTGGTGTTTAATTTCGTTGGTGTTTATGCTTTGACATGTGCAAAATTAATCATTCCATCAATATCTGGACATAATGAGAGTATAAAGGTAAATGACAATAGTATTAATTTATTGTCATTTATGGATTTAATAAATTAAGATAAGTAAATTGAAGTGCTATGATTTTTGCATTATAATTTGGTCTTCGACCTAAAATTCTACTGCTCTTTGTCTTCTGGAGTGTTGCCGGTTCGGTTGTTGTAGACGGTACGTATAGAGACATTGAGCATTTCGGCTATTTCGGCGCTCTTTGAGATACCGAGGCGGCGCAGGGCAAATATGCGGAGTTTGGTATTGAGAGTCTTTGTCTTTGTGATTGATTCGGCAGAGACACGGCTGTCTTCCGACGCAGTCTTATTATATTCTTCGATGAAATCGGGATAAATTGAAAGCACAGTCTTGTCGAAGCTCTCATAAAATCCCTGATACTGCTCCTTTATGAGTTCTGGATCATTGATTAGGATGCCGAGGTCGTCGATTTGTTTCCCTTTATATTTCTTAAGCAATTTCTTCCGGTATCCTTCGAGAGTATTGATGTATTGAGTGGTAAGTTTGAAAGCGTAAGCAAGAAGACTGAGTTTCTGCTTATTGGCTTCGTTGAGTTCATTGTT
Source organism: uncultured Sangeribacter sp. (assembly GCA_964525115.1). Lineage (GTDB taxonomy): Bacteria > Bacteroidota > Bacteroidia > Bacteroidales > Muribaculaceae > Lepagella. Next base: position 1,878 of record CAZGGB010000124.1, read on the forward strand.
GGCTTTTTCCAAGCCTGAGATAGCGTCATCCCTTTCTTTGATCGAGAGTTTCAACTCGTTGTTGGCTTCTTTCAAAAGATTGCGCATCTTCTTGAGTTTGACAAACTCAAGGATAATAAAAATTATGCTGCAAATCAATATTATGGAAAGAGCTCCAAGTGTAATCACATAGATCGACAGACGGTGGTCGCGCTTTTCCAATTCCTCACGATAGGCATCTCTCACGGTAGGGAGCACGTTGGAAAGATTGACCATGCGATAGCGGTTGTGGTAGCGATTGGCTTGATCTACAGTATACACGAGATAGTTGTAGGCTCGGTTAAGGTCGCCCTTCTCGAAGAGATAAGTGGCGAGCTCCTGGATTGCAGCTATTTCTCTATTGACTATCAAGGCATCGTTGATGGCTGCCTTTGTCTTGTATTTTACCATCTCATCAGATTTGCCCATGGCTTCGTAGTATCTTGAGAGCCAATAAGAATTGATGGCATTGTCGCGTGAAGCTCCTTTGCTTTCATCCACCACCTTTTTAATTTCGGTCACATCAATCGATGACAAATCCACCCCATCTCTGTCGCAAGCAGCAGCAATTGGGATCCAAAGCAAATCATGATTTGCTGGGAGGTGCATCGACTGTATAGAGTCTCTATATTGGTTGGCTTTATCAAGATCTTCTCTCGACATTTTCTGGTTAGAAACGAGATATACCGACCTTTGGGAATATATATAGGAGAGGCTTCCGAAATACTTTGACCTCATATCATCGCTAAGACGGGAGGAATCTATCCCATTAAGGAGGTCCATGGTGGTATCAAAAAGGCCCTGTACGGTATATATGAAAGCCTCGTTTAGCTTCCAGTTGGCCAGCAGATCGTAGTCTTCCGGCATCGAACGCTCAATAATCTTTCTTGTTTCAGTGGCATAATGCAGGGCAGAATCGGAATCGAACACAAGATATTCATCATAAAGCTGGCGTGTGATACCAAATCGTTCGGTGTTTGTCTTGGCTTTGGTCAAGGTTTCACGTAGACCATTGATGCGTATTTCCTTTTCATTCACGAGACTATTGTGGTTAGCAATGATAGAATCGAGTTGCTGCAGCAAGACATTGTTTTCTTTTTCTATCGGAGATGAGGCATGTGAGTCTATGAGGCCAAATAAAATGACCACAATAAGTATAATTATGTATGAGTGATACTTTATTTTCATGATAAGGAGGTTTAACTTACAAAAATAGTTCTTTTTGTGGAAATGTTAAGAGCTATAACTAATTTTTAACATATATTAAAATTTCTTTAAAGGCGCGCTGTGACTTTGGATTTACTTTGTCAGAAATTGAAGAGTGAGGGTAATATATTATTATCTAAAATTTTAATGATATTTAAGTTGCTTCCCGATTTACTATATGAGTCTTTGATGCAGAGGAGAAGGTTTTGTATATTAATTTTGCGTTCGAGGAGTCTAATATTCCTTTCCATATGATATGATTTTCAAAAAAGAGATTTTAGCATCATTTATTATTCTCGCTGCGTCGGGACTTAGAGCCGAAAACGCAGTGCCAGTATATCTTGACGATTCCCAGTCGATAGAGACCCGTGTGCAAGATGCCCTATCGAGAATGACAACAGCTGAGAAGGTGGCAATTATCCACGCTCAGAGTAAGTTCAGTTCTCCAGGCGTCGCACGCCTTGGTATTCCCGGAATATGGTGTACGGATGGTCCTCACGGAATACGTCCGGACGTGCTTTGGGATGAGTGGGAACAGGCTGGTGCCACCAATGACTCTTGCGTCGCTTTCCCGGCTTTAACTTGCCTTGCTGCAACTTGGAATCCGAATATGTCGGCGCTCTACGGAAAGTCGATTGGTGAGGAAGCCCGCTATAGAAATAAAAATGTTCTTCTCGGACCCGGTGTGAATATCTACCGCACGCCGCTCAATGGACGCAATTTTGAATATATGGGAGAAGATCCATATCTGACAGCTCAGATGGTGGTTCCGTATATACAAGGAGTGCAGGAGAATGGTGTGGCAGCATGCGTGAAGCACTATGCGCTCAACAATCAGGAGGCAGACAGAGATCATGTCAATGTGCTTGTCGACGACCGTACGCTTCATGAGATATATCTCCCGGGTTTCAAAGCAGCGGTAAAGGATGGCGGTGCATGGTCGATAATGCCCGGCTATAATAAATATAATGGCGATCATGCCTGCGAGAACCATACTCTTCTTCTCGATATTCTGAAGGGCGACTGGGGATTTGATGGAGTGGCAATCAGCGACTGGGGTGCCGTACACAATACTGAGAAAGTTGCTCAGAATGGTCTTGACATGGAATTTGGCTCATGGACCAATGGCCTTAACTGGGGCGCCAGCAATGCATACGACAGTTATTATCTTGCCACTCCTTATTTGAAAGCAATAGAGGAAGGGAAGCTCCCTATGTCGGATCTTGATGACAAGGCTGCCCGCGTGCTTCGGCTTATCATGCGCACCGAAATGAACCGCAACCGGCCCTATGGCTCACTCAATAGCGATGAGCATTACGCGGCAGCTCGCCGGATCGGTGGCGAGGGTATCGTGCTCCTGAAAAATGAAAAGAATGTGCTGCCAATAGCTTCAGACACGAAGAAGATTCTCGTAGTGGGCGAAAATGCCATAAAAATGATGACCGTTGGAGGTGGTTCTTCCTCACTTAAGGTGCAGCGTGAGTCTCTCCCTCTTGATGGGATCAAGAAGGCAGCTTCGGCTAAGGGTATTGATGTCGTCTACGAACGTGGTTACGTCGGCGACGTGACAGGAGAATACAATGGGGTTAAGACAGGACAGGATCTAAGCGAAAGCCGTTCTGCCGATCAATTGATTGCAGATGCAGTAAAAGCCGCCAAGGATGCTGATATGGTGATTTTCATAGGTGGGCTCAACAAGTCTGACCATCAGGATGCAGAGGGTGTAGACCGCCTGGATTTCTCCCTTCCATATGAGCAAGACAAGGTGATTGAGGCTCTTGCGGCTGCAAATCCGAATCTTGTGGTAGTAAATTTGACGGGCAATGCCTATTCTATGCCTTGGAGAGATAAAGTGCCTGGTATAGTACAGGGTTGGTATATCGGTTCTGAGGCAGGCAATGCAATTGCAGATGTGCTCTTTGGCGAGGTTAATCCTTCCGGGAAATTACCTATGACTTTTGCCAAGTCGCTTCAAGACTATGCAGCGCATGCCAATGGCGATGCTGAGATGTATCCTGGTGTTGACGGCGATGTGAAATATAAGGAGGGGCTTGATGTAGGATATCGTTATACCGATAAACTTAAGAAAGACAGAGTGAACTATGCATTCGGACATGGACTCAGCTATACCTCCTTCAAGATCGGACAACCTACGCTCTCATCTAACTACTATGATGGCAACGGAACTGTTACGGTGACTGTTCCCGTGACCAATACAGGTGATCGTGAGGGCTCCGAAGTGGTTCAGCTCTATGTGCGCGATGAGAAGAGCACTGTGGCGCGTCCATATAAGGAACTAAAGGCTTTTGGCAAGGTCAAACTTGCCCCTGGCGAAACCCGAGATGTCAAGCTTGTTCTCGACAAGGATGCATTCGCATTCTATGATGCTAAAGATAAGATGTGGACTGTAGAGCCAGGCAAGTTTGAGTTG
>CAZGGB010000124.1:5632-8079 GCA_964525115.1 uncultured Sangeribacter sp.
AAGACTGAAGACTAAAAAACTTTTTTAGGTTAATATTAAATATTAAGGTTCGAATGGATCGATGGGCAAGAGTTCATGCAGGCTTGCCTATAATCAAAAGCCCGGTTGCCTGTGTAGGCCGCCGGGTTTGACTTTTTATTTGCAGAAGTGGAGAAGTTTTGCTAATTTTGCGATATGAAGACTTTTATATCCAAGATGTTTGCCTTTATAGCTTGTTTTGTGTTCCTGATGCTTACGGGATGCGTGAAAAATGAATTCAAGATTGATTTTGAATTCCCCAAAGATCATATTGGCAACTATCTCCTGACATATTATGCTTGGGATTCCCGAAGTGGACGCTGGATAGAACAGACAGCTTCCATTCAAGAGGGTGTGGCGAGTGTCGGGTGTATCACCAAACTTCCGACCCTTGTCTATGTAAGTGATGCATCATCGCCAGGTAATTCCATGATTATCTATGCTGAAAGGGGTGATGAAATAAAGGTGGCAGGAGAGGGTCGAGATATGACTTCATGGAGTATAAAAGGAAATAAGGTTTCGGAGCGATGGGCTGACTGGCGAAAAAAAGCTTATCAGAAGAAGGACGACATTAAGGCTTTGGAGAAAAATATAGAAGAATACGTAAAGAAGAATCCTTCCGATCCGCTTTCAGCTATATTGTTGCTTACAGAATGGAATAGACGTGAAAATCCTGAGGGGTTTGTGAAGCTTTGGAATTCAATCGACAGAAAGGCATGGGATCAGCAACTTATAGAGATGTGCGCAGCCCCGGACCTTCTTGGCGTGGAATTTACCATTCTCGCAGATGGTAGGCTTGAATATGCAAAGAAAGAGGGGATTAAGACTTTGACAGTTCGTTCGCGCGACAATGGGTTGGATACACTGCGATTCTCTAAAGTGGAAGGTTCAATACTTTATTTCTACTCTGAAAACAATTCTGCAAGACACGAGACAGCCGATTCTCTCAAGATGTTCTGTAAGGCTTATCCCGACTCTGCAAAGCGTTTGATTGCTGATGTTTATATGGATTCTGACAGTATGACATGGGTGAATTCTATCAGGAGAGATTCTTTGAAGGGGGCAGTCAGAGCATGGCAACCGCGAGGATTGGCAGAAGAGGATATGGTGAAATTAGGAGTGGCGCGTTTGCCCTGGTTTATTGTAAAGGATAAGAATGGCAAAGAGACGTATGCGGGCGATGATCTCAATAAAGCTTCAATAGCGTTCCGAAAGGTAATGGAGAAGAAAGGAAAAAAGCCTGAGAATAATTCAAAAAAGCGATAGAAGATGTTGACGAAGGTATATTCAGCCGCAATATCCGGCATTGATGCATTTGTGGTGACTTTGGAGACAGTGGTGCAGAAAGGCACACTGTTCAGTATCGTTGGCCTTCCAGACACCGCGGTTAAGGAGGCATATACCAGAATCACTACAGCCCTTCAGCAAAGTGGAATCGGCTTTCCGCATAAAAGTACCATTATCAATCTTTCTCCGGCAGATGTGAAGAAGGAGGGCGCTGCTTTCGATCTTCCGATGGCAATCGGAGTGCTTGCATCAAACGAAAAAGTGCCCATCGAGCATCTTTCCGAATATATGATAATGGGTGAATTGTCGCTTGATGGATCAGTGCTTCCTGTGAAAGGAGTTCTTCCTATGGCAATCAAAGCACGTGAGATGGGTTTCAAACGTCTTATTGTGCCGGAGGCGAATGTCACTGAGGCGGCAGTCGTGAATAAGGTAGAGGTATATGGGGTAAAAGACCTGGCAGAAGCTGTCGGTGTGATAGCCGAGACGTCAGATATCAAGCCTACTGTGATCAATACGAGGGAGATCTTCGCAGCAGAAGCTGAGAATTTTGATTTTGACTTCTCTGAAGTAAAGGGTCAAGACAGTGTTAAGAGGGCTTTTGAAGTGGCATGTGCCGGTGGGCATAACATACTTATGGTGGGACCTCCGGGTGCCGGCAAGTCTATGATGGCCAAGCGGTTGCCGTCAATTTTGCCTCCTCTAAGTCTGGCTGAGGCACTTGAGACTACGAAGATACACTCAGTGGCAGGAAAACTGCATAGGGGCTCGATGTTGATGACTAAGCGACCGTTTCGCACACCACATCACACTGTTTCGCCGGTAGCTCTTGTAGGTGGGGGTGCCAATCCCATGCCAGGTGAAATTTCTCTTGCGCATAATGGAGTTTTATTTCTCGACGAATTTCCTGAGTTTTCAAGGACGGTCTTGGAGGTGCTTCGGCAACCTATTGAAGATCGGACTATTACTGTGTCAAGGGCAAAATATACGGTGGATTATCCGGCATCGTTTATGCTTGTTGCGTCGATGAATCCATGTCCATGTGGGTATTATGGTCATCCTACAAAACGGTGTACTTGTCAGGCAGGAGCCGTAGCCAAGTATATGAATCGGATAAGTGGGCCTTTGCTTGATCGCATTGA
>CAZGGB010000125.1:0-7882 GCA_964525115.1 uncultured Sangeribacter sp.
AGATGTCTGCCTGTTCGCGATATGCCATGCCGCAATAGAAATTGTCTCCGGCAGCATTGGCTTTATTGGCTGCCTCGATCAGTGATATAAGGGCATCTGCATACTTCTTATTATAACCATTGATAACCCCGTTATAATATAGCGCCTGGATTTCAAGGCTGTCGCCACGCCCCCTGAAATAATCTGCCGCCATAGCGGTCAGCGAATCATTGTGAAAGCGTTTCAAAGCCTTCTCATTTGCTTTGGCGAGCAGCAGGGCATGCCATGCCTGTGTCTCCCGGTCAGCGTCTCGACTGTCGAACTTCTCCAGAATCTTAATGGCAGAATCCGGCAGTTCATTTACGAGGCGATCGGCTTCTATGAGACTCTCGCGTGCGTTTCTATGGACGCATCCTGCGGCCATCACGAACATCGTCATTATGAGTGCGAATCTTGTTTTCATGGTTGCAAAATTAGGCAAAAAACCATTTTTATGCAAATTTCATCGCATCACACGGCGTTACATCCGTAGATTTTTGTTCTTATGTAAATGCTTATAAATTAATTATAAAAAGAATTAATACAATAAATATTTTATTACAAAGTGTCATCAAGTGAAACACGCCCTCGACTCATGTACGAAGGCGTGTGATAATATAGGGAAATTTGCGATTTCTTTACTTCACGATGAGCTTATGCACAGAAGTAGGATATCCTGAAGTGGCTACTGCGACGATATAGACACCGGGTTGGGATACGGAAACAAAACCTAAGTCTGAGACGGTCTCTTTTGCGAGAAGCGTACCGTCGGTGTCACTGACCGATACGGTTGCTTTCCCATCTACCTTGACTCCGATCTTTCCATCGGCGTCATAGACACTGGTCTGTGGCATGTAGATGCCATCTACGCCAGCTTCCTCTGCTGTAAGAAACTTGAATGCAACAGGATTCTTCTTATCTGTGTATATATAAGCACCTATATTCCTGTTATCGACCCCGAAATAGTCAGAACTGCTCTTCCACATAGCGCGCATGTTGTAGCCTCCATCGGCTTTTTCCACTTGCACTGATTTTGCGGTTGCCGGTTCTACGTTGCTAAGTCCTATTTTCCAGTAGTTTTCTCCTTCTGCCATATAGCCGTCTCCTGTGCGTAAACTGAAGAAAGATGTGAAGTGGTCCTTAAGTTTCGGTGAAAACTGATAGGAAGGATTGGATATTTCAAGATTGCCCAAACGAAATTTGCCATCAGTGCCGTTTGCATCGCTGTGAAGAAATAATCCCGATTGGATCTCTTGTATGTAATATACAGTTGATGGTTCAAATATTTTTGTTTCAGATGCATTGGGCTCAGCTATGGCCTTTTTTAAAGCCCTTATGCCGAGTTCAGCTGCCGACGTCCAAGCATTGTTGTTCACTTCCGAACGAGCAATCAGCCTGAAATATCTGGCAGTGATCGGTGTGGACAGCTCCACAATCTGTTCGCCGGCAACATCCTTGAAGGTTCCGGTGGCAGCTGGAGCACACCATACCTCTGGATTATTGCCGAAATAAACCTCGAATTCTTTCACTCGCCCATTGCTCATGTCGGCGCGTCCTTCATACACAAAGCCAGTCACCTCGTAGGAGTCCTTCATATCGATTATGATTTCGTGCGGACAAGATGTCTGATTGCTGCCGTAGCTTGTGTGCCATATGGTTGAGGAATTGTTGTCGATAGCATTTCTTGCATCTTCGCCGCCTCCCTGATTGCTATCCACACTATATACGCTCCATTTGCTTTTGTCGATAAACATATCTACGTCAGCTTCGGTTACGATACTCCTCGCCAGCCCTTCTTTTTCGGCATATGCCATGACGAATCCACCGTCAGGAAGATTTATTGGGGATGTGTAGTTAAGATAGTTTTCTCCGTTGTCAAGGCTATAGCTGATTGCAGCTCCTTCGGTAGAGGTAGTTAGTGTAACCTTCCCTTTATTTGCGGATATCACTACCGGCTGGCACTGCGGGCTTGATACTCGAGCCATCTCTACGAGTTCGATGTCGGTGAGTCTATTCTTCAGAGGCATCAGTATGAAATCAAAGGTAGTGGTCTGTGCGCGTAGCTCATACTTCTCGAGTACGTCCGGTCCGCAACTGGCATTGCCTAAAGCTCGCATATCTGCGTCAAGGCATACCACAGTCTTATCCGTAAACTTAGCCTGATATGGATGCTTGGCGCGGTTCTGATTCGTGATGTTGTCGGCAGCACGCCAGTGGCTTGCAGTAGTCGACATCTGTCCAGGTGCCACAATCATGAGTCCATTGTCTTTATCATTAGTCAGCGCTACGAATCTGACATCTTCTTTATTGCCTGTCTCCTGAGGTAGAATATATGGAGTCCATTGCTCTGTGACCGTGCTATGATAGAGCCCCGGAAAGCAGGCTTCTTTACGATCGCGGTAGTTTTCCCACGGCCCACGGCCATACCATGTGTATTTCTCATAGTCATCCGGCATTTCGAATGTGAACCCGAGGCGAGGCAGGATCACATTCTTTCTCGAAGGTGTGATAATGGAGCTTACTGCAACTACGCCGTCAGGCATCACTGTATATGCCATCTGGGTATTGAATGACATTGGTGAGCTTCCGGATCCAGTGTAGGAATTATTTATGGTGAGCGTTACGCTTCCATTGTCGTTGACGGTTGCTTCCCATTCTCCAGGGGACGCCTTGAGTTCTCTGAGCCCCATGCTGTCCCACGTTCCTTTTTGCCTTCCGTCGTTGTCTGTCGGCAGACGATATGCATTGAGCTTAACGGCAGAGTCGATTATATCCTTTCCTCCGAAGGAATATGATTCCAGCTCTCCGGATGTCTTTGAGAATATTGCCTTGAAATCTGAAGTGCTGACGACATAATTGTCGGCGTTGTCCTCAATATTTATTTTGCTGTCGGATGAAGAGGCATAAGGGCTCTTCTTGAGGGCGTCGCGGAGTCGGAACTGTTCGGCTGCCACTTCATAGTCCGCTTCTGACCAAGGGGTAGCCTCTTTATTAGTGACAGAGAAACGCACGAAGTATTCCGCCCCCTCGGCAGGTTGAGCGGGAAGAAGATTCGAGAGCATGAATGCCTGTGATTGGCCACCTTTGACATCGATGTTGTCGATGACTCCATGGCCGATCTCAATTCCGTCTTCCAATACGGAATATTTGATATTATAGCTTGAGAGGTCGCGGAATGCCTGTTTATTTTTTATCTCAAACTCGAATTTGAGGCTGTCTTTCATGATGAAGTCTGCAGGTTGGTAGATCTTCTTCACGTTGAGAGCCTTTGCAGAGTATGAGCAATCAGGAAACACCACACCGTTGATGCAGAAATTGCCGTCGTTGGGATTGTCGCCGAAGTCTCCGCCGTATGCCCAGTATGTTTGGTCGGGGTTGCCCGGAACCGGCATTTTCAATCCCTGGTCTTTCCAGTCCCAGATGAACTCTCCAGCCAGTGCAGGATACTTCTCATAAAGGTCGAAGAATTCTCTTTGGTTGCCCATGGAGTTGCCCATAGAGTGGGTATTCTCACACTGAAGATGAGGCTTCACTTTTTGTCCGCTGTTCGCCTGGTTCTGGCGGTCGCGCCCTATGCTCTCCATCCATTCGATGCCACCATACATCGTACTTGACACATCTGCATAGTCGCTGTTGCCTTCATAGTGGGTAAGACGAGTCTTATCAAGATTCTTTATAGCTGTGGATACAGCCTTGAAGTTAGGTCCGTTGCCCGATTCATTGCCAAACGACCATATGATGATGCTGGGATGATTGCGCATCCAGAGCACATGATTCTCGTTGCGCTCTACCATTGCATTCTTGAATGCACCTACACTCGAAAGGCCTGTATTGGCGTGGCATTCCACATCAGCCTCGGCTATCATGTAGAGACCATATTTGTCGCAAAGATCGTAGAAGTAAGGATTGTTGGGATAATGGCTCGTACGCACTGCGTTGATATTGAGGCTCTTCATTGTCATCACATCCTTCTCCATTTCCTCACGCGGCACTGTGCGACCATATTCTCCACTGAAATCGTGGCGGTTTACACCGTGAATAAGCAATGGTTGACCGTTGATCAGGATCTCACCCTTCTTCCCGATCTCAATTTGTCGGAATCCGAGTTTGTGCCCTCTTACGTCGATGGCATTGCCCGCTTCGTCTGTGAGAGTAAGGGAGAGATCGTAGAGATTTGGTTCCTCAGCGCTCCAAAGCTTGGGCGAGCTGACGGGAATGGAAAGATCGTAGTTCCCGCTTTGATCTACGGCAACTGTCTTTTCACCCAATATGGTTCCATTGTCTAAGATCTTGGCGGTAAGCCTGCCGTTGATAGGAGCGCCATCAATAGTGGTCTCAATATCTACGGTAGAGTTTGTATAGTTGTCAGTGAGAGTTGTTTTGGCGAAATAGTCGCGTATTTGCGTCTTTGGGGCCGACCACAGGAACACATCGCGGGTGATGCCGGTCATTCGCCAGTAGTCCTGACACTCCAAGAAAGAACCGCTCGTAAACCTGTATACCTGCACAGCGATGGTGTTTTCTCCATTCTGGAGAAGGTCAGTTATTTTGAATTCAGAAGGAAGATATGAATCCTCAGCATATCCGGCAAATTTGCCGTTTACCCATACATAATAGCCGTGGCCGGCACCGTTGAATCTGACGTAGACATCCCTGCCGTCCCAATCTTGGGGCACTGTGAATGAGCGTCGGTAGTTGCCTACAGGATTTTTCATATTCTCATTGTAAGTGAACCACCCCGGACGGTTAGCCATCACGCTATATGTCTTCTCGTCATAGCTAAAGGGGTATGCCACATTGCAATATAACGGCTTGTCCCATTTCTTGTCGTTTCGCACACCGTAGACCTGCCATGCCGCCGGCACATTTATATCATCCCAGTTATCTACCGAGTATTCTGGAGCCTCGAATCCAGTGGGGTTCTTACTTGGGTCTGCCACCCATTTGAATTTCCAAACTCCGTTAAGCGACTTATAATAGGGCGATCGTTCGATACTGTTGTCGCTTACATCCGAAGCATTGCCAAGTGGAATGCCAAGAGTGTGGGCCTTTTCGCGATTGAGGTTGGTGACGCTTACGTCGTCCCATTCCTTGTATGTCTGAGCGCTTGTCGTAGTGATGCCGGCGGTCACGAGAACACTTGCCAAAGTAAGAATTCTTCTCATGATATGTATAATGATTTTGGTCTGGGAATGTTGTTTTAAAAGACTTCTGCGAGTCCGTCGAAGTCTTCGGGGAGTTCACCGAGTCGTCCGTTGCGGAGATCTTCGATCCATCGCATCCATTCTTTCTTCTTGTCGGCCTCAGCAGCAAACATTTCCTCAATACTGTCCATGTCGAAATCAGGATTGATCCAAGAGGACCCACCTCCGGCTGCAGCATCTGCCTCAATAGCTTCCATCAATTTGCGGAAGTCTTCCGCGCTGTTGATGCGTTCTACGGCAAATCCTTCTCCGAAAATACGCTCTCCGCCTGCATTCTCATGCTTTTTCTCATCTTTGAAAAGATTGTCTATTTCTGTCAGGGCTTTATCATGTTCGAGTATGTCAGGATCGTCGGAATTTAAGAATGAATTTAATTCGCTTCTGTAAGAGGCAGAATAAAAATCATTTGCATCGTCTTCAAGATAACCTTCATGCTCAAATGTGTCATCGCAGACACCTATGTATTTATCATCATCGTGGGGAGTATGAAGCAATTCTCTCCAGTTTGCCACTCTTTTATCTATCTTTGCCATATCTGCCAAGACATTCCCTTTACGGTCGACCCGGCACATACTCAGCACCGGATACAGAAAATCGAAATCTCCTCTCCATCCGCCGTCTGTGATGGAAAGAGTGCCGGTCCACCTGCCGTTTAACTCGAGATAAGGAAGCTCCTCGATTCCATTCTCCGAAATGTAGTCAGTAATAGTCTTATGAATGCGCTCTGCAAGCTCGGGAGTATCAAGAGCCGCATATTTAGCGATAAGTTTTGTACGTGCCATAGATATTGTTCATAAAAGTCGTTATCTGCTACAAAAGTAGTAATAATAAACTACATATCCAAATAAAATCGAAATTGGGCTAAATTTTATTATAAGTAGCTCACAAAAATTAAACGATATATGAAAACCAAGCAACTTGAAAGATCTTGATATGATAACTGCGGCTAATCATGGCCATCTTGGCATTGTCGTTCAGTCGCTTAGCTCGCTAAGCTCCTTCACTCCGCAGCCAACCTGACTCAAGATTATCTCGCATTTATCATATCATTAATTTTTGCGAGCTACTTACTTGGCTTACTTTCTGATATAATGGGGCATCTCTTCCGGAATTACCATTGAAAGCTCCACCAGACCGCCCAGTGCGCCGTCAGCTTTATGCCATACAGTCTGATAGATCATCTTCCGCAAACCCTCTTTTTGAATCGTATAGGCATTTGAGCCCCCTTCTTCGAGCAATCTGCGAATAATGCCTCTTGATCTCTCATTATGATAATCCATGATATTATGGCCTATGAGGTCCGCACCGCCACGATTGGCAAATGTCTGGCGCGACCGCTCATTCATATATATTATCTTGCAGTCGGTATCCACCACCGTAACTGCACAATTCATACCAAAAGCCCATTCCGGTAAAATCTCTTTTTCCATAACTTACACGTTTCTTCAGTCGTTTAATTACTTCACGCTAAGGCGCAAAGGGTTTAACCCTCTCATATCATTCACATACTATGTGATGACATGCTATTTTATAGGGGTTTGCAAAGATAATAATTAATTTCGAGAATCTTTCCAATCAGCGGGAATATATTTGTTACCGCCACCAAGCTTGTTTTTTCTCCCTAAATAAATTGTTCTCCTATTTTAGGATAACCCATATGCCGGTTTTGTCTGAACCTTCTCTCTTGATGAAACCAAGTTTCTTTAATTCTCGGGTTGACCGTGTTACTGTGGATTCGGAGATATTGAGAATTGACATGAGTTCGGACGTTATGATTTCTGGTTTGTTGATGATAGCCTCATAAACTCTTTGGAGAGTTTTGTTTAGTCGTTTTACACCGTCATTTTTGATGTTTAGACCCTCATTTACACCGTCATTTTCTTGATACTGTAAAACTCTGCGGTTGAGATTGGCGATGTGGTGTCGGAGCATTGTGTCTTGTACTATGGTGGAGTCTTCATTTTCCCGGCTGTCAACTAAGGATTGGATATAGTCTCCTTTATCTTCTTTTCTGACAATGGAAGGAACAAGACTCAATTGACGTTGAATCATGTTCATGACAAGGCGAGTAGTGCGTCCGTTGCCATCGACCCAGGGGTGAATGGTTACCAAGCGGAAATGAGCTTCAAAGCTAAGACGGTAACAAGCTGCAAAATCTTTTCTGTCAATTTTGGCAATCTCATCGTTAAGCCATTTACAAAAATCTTCCACTGCTCGTGGAACTTTATTATAAGCAAGATAACTTCGACCTCCGATACCTGCACTGACATTGCACAAGCGGAATTCCCCTTTTGAGGAATTAAATTGTCCGGCAATCGTAGAGTACTCGCTGCCGGTTCTTCGCATAACGAGGGCAGACAGTTGTTGCAAGAATTGGGGCGTATATTTCGGATTCTCGGAGACTATCTTGAAAGCATTGAGATAGGCATCTTTCAGATCAACGTTCATTATCTGTTCAGTCAATGATCGTCCCTTAGCAGATATACCCTCATCGAAAAGAAGTTGATTCTCGATTTCAGTGACGGTAGAGCCTTCAATAGCTGTGGAATGGGTCACGATAGAGTAGAGGTAGAACTTCTGATAGTCCACCTGATCCTCGATACCCGAAGCCAAATAAGCTTCCAGAGACTCTTTAATCTGTATATCAAGATCCTTATCCA
>CAZGGB010000126.1:0-7783 GCA_964525115.1 uncultured Sangeribacter sp.
CAGTATCTGATTACCATTTGCTAAGAGATCTCTTTAACTTCTCCGGTATACCACGATATGTCCTTATAAATCGTGACGGCAACAAGGTTTTGGACTCAAAATTATTTTATCATGATTTGAAAAGCATCCTCAAAAAACATGGAGTATCCTTAAATTAAGCCCTCCCACAATGCTTCTTTGAAATGAAGGCCGACCCCATGCCCACCTCAAAGAATAATTACATAAAATAACACTCAAAACAATGATTCTAAACATTTTATTAGAAAAATTGTTAAACATAAAAAGAATTAATTTGTATAATCCAATTAATTGTATTAAATTTGTAAAAAATAAAACTTAAAAATTTGATGTTATGGAAACGACAAATACGATTCGAATACTCAATCCATCTAAAGAATTGGTCGCTTTCATAGAGAAAGCACAAATGAGAAAGAAAGAACGCATTGACAATATGAGAGAATCTTTCTTACGGAATCATATTTCTAATGAATGATGGACCCTATTAAACAAACATTCTCTGATAATGAGGGCAATCATTTATTGGTCGCCCTCTACTTTTGTGATGATGAATATAAATTGGAGTCTTTACATATTCCTAAGGAATTCTCCAACGTTGATATCGTTGACATTGACATTACCAAAGCTTTAGTAGACAGACCAATTCACTATAATGTTTTCTTTAGAATGAGTAGATGGCTAATGAAGCAATTTATCATGCATAAAGATGCTATCTTCACTTTTATTTGTTCAACGGATGAACTGATTACTAATCATAAAGGCTTATTGCCACAAAACTATAGATGGCAATTATTTGATTCTCTCTTTAAACATCAACAAAAAGTGTCAGGAAATAACGAAACCATTAATGTTACTGATGTAATTATCGGTCCGGTTGGATATCAAACATTCGGTAGAGCTTTTTATAGATCTAAACATACTCCAATAGTCCATATAGTGTCCTCATATTTGGAAGAAAAGCAACTATATTACTAATAACAATTGAGACTTTATGTTTGCTATAACTATTTGATTATGGATTATTTAAAATATAGAGGATTTACTGGTTCCGTAGAGTTCAATGACGAAAATAATT
Organism: uncultured Sangeribacter sp.; assembly: GCA_964525115.1. Classification (GTDB taxonomy): domain Bacteria; phylum Bacteroidota; class Bacteroidia; order Bacteroidales; family Muribaculaceae; genus Lepagella. The sequence continues at coordinate 1,094 of CAZGGB010000126.1, forward strand.
GTTTTTTTGGTAAAGTACAGGGACTTAAAGGCACTCTAATATCTTATGAAGGTATGACCGTTGATGAAATTAGGGAGGATTTTGAAGGTGCTATCGATGATTACCTTGAAAGTTGCAAAGAACGCGAGTAGACTCTTAGCGCAGGAAACTGCGCTTATTCTCTGCGTTCTCCGGGCGATGCGCAGCAGCCCGATAGCCTTAGCGAACTTGCCAAAACCAAGTCGCGAAGCCTAAATTTATCATTTATAGTTATCATTGACAAAACCTTTGCGCCTCTGCGGCCTTTGCGTGAAATTTTTTAAGAACAAAAGTGAGTAAAACTTGTAATGACCGAGAAAAAAGGCAAAATATTAGTAGTAGACGATAATGAGGATGTATTATTGTCGCTCAACATGCTGCTCCGTCAGCATGTCGAAGGTGTGCGCATTCTTACCGATCCTAATGACATCGGAAGACTCATGGACTCTTTCGACCCCGATGTCATTCTCCTCGACATGAATTTCCACCGCAATGCCAACAGCGGAGAGGAAGGCTACCAATGGCTTGATTTTATCCTGAAAAAGAATCCCAAAGCCGTAGTGCTTTTCATCACAGCATACGTCGACACAGAAAAAGCCGTAAGGGCTATAAAAGCCGGAGCTGTAGACTTCATCCCAAAACCTTGGAACAACGCAAAACTTCTCGGAATTGTAGAAAGTGCTATCGACCTCAGCTTATCACGAAGAAATTCATCTTTTGAAATTGAAAAACGAGAAGTCTATCCCCCCGTCAAGACAGAAGAAGCCCCTGTCCTTATAGGAGAATCTCCACAGATGCAACTTCTCAACAGACAGATTGCCAAAATTGCAGCGACAGATGCCAATGTCCTTATTACCGGTGAAAACGGTTCAGGAAAAGATGTAGTGGCTCATCTCCTGCACTATCATTCCCACCGCAACAATAAACCCTTTGTCTCTATCGACCTCGGCACTATTCCTGAACATCTTTTTGAAAGCGAACTTTTCGGGCATGAGAAAGGGGCATTCACCGATGCCAAGGCTGCCAAAGCCGGACGTCTGGAATCAGCTGCCGGTGGCACTGCTTTTCTCGACGAAATAGGCAATCTCCTTCCCGGTGCCCAACAAAAGTTGCTGACAATGATCGAAAAACGTGAGATTTCACGTCTTGGCTCCACTAAAGTAAATAAAGTAGATGTAAGAATCCTTTCAGCCACTAACGCTGACTTGGCAAGTATGGTGGCTGAGGGTAAATTTAGACAAGATCTCCTCTATCGACTCAACACCATCGAACTGCATATCCCTCCCTTGCGCGAACGGGGAGAAGACATTGTGCTCCTTGCAGAATATTTCGCACATCAGATAGCACAACGTTACAGACTTGATGATGTGAAGATTTCATCATCGGCTCGTCGCAAACTGCTCAGCCATTCATGGCCGGGCAATGTTAGGGAACTGCAACACGTCATGGAAAGAGCTATCGTCATGGCATCAGGAAATGTATTGGAGGCCGATGATTTTGAATTTTCCAAGATGATAGAGCCGGCACAAAATACCGAGACATTAAATCTGGAAGCCCTTGAACAGGATGCTATAATGAAGGCTATCAGCCGAAGCAACGGAAATCTTTCTCAGGCTGCCTCCCTGCTTGGTATCACACGCTTCACACTCTACCGAAAGATAGAGAAATACGGATTGTGATGAGTTGGTTTGCAAATAATTCTGCCGAACGGTTACGACGTATGCTGCAGGCAATACGTAACCGCGATTTCTCTCTTCGTTTCCCAGCCGAGCGGATGCATGGATCAGAAAGAGACCTTGCCCTGGAGATGAATGATGTCTTATCCGGTTTCCGCGATGATCTAATGCGGCAAGAAAGGCAGTATGGACAATATGAAGCCATCCTCAATCTGGTAGACACTGCATTGATCGTAGCTGATACAAGCGGGAATGTCACTTGGATGAACCAGAAAGCTATCAAGAATCTATGCGGATTCAAGATCACCCATCTTTCTATGCTTGATGCCGTGCATCCCGATCTTGCAAAGGGATTGCAAAGTTTACTTCCGGGTCAACCCAAAATGTTGACTCTGAACATCAACGGTAGGGAAGAAAGCCTGAAGCTATCAATGGCTACTTACGACTCCGAAGGGGCTGAAGTATGTATCTACTCCATAGAAAACGTTAACTTACTTGTTCAGCAAAGTGAAATAGAGGCTCAACGCAAGTTGATAAGGGTGCTGACGCATGAGATTATGAATTCCCTCTCCCCCATCATCTCCCTTTCCGATATGCTAACAGAAAGCAAGGAGCAATTTGATGAGGAATCGGTATTAGCCCTCAATGCGATCAACCGCCGCAGTAAGGGTCTTCTTAAATTTGTGGAAAACTATCGGAAACTATCCCGACTTTCCCAGCCACATCTTGAATGGACTAGAATCGGAGATATTTTCGATGGGTTGCGTGCTCTCTTTCCTGAACCATTCATCGTCTTCAATATCGAAGATCCTGACATTCAGCTGCAATTTGACCGCCATCAGATGGAACAGGTATTGATCAACCTGATAAAAAATGCAGTGGAATCCATCCAAGAGAATCCCACTGTAATCGTATCAACAAAAGCAGACCATCCGAATCATCATTTCATGATATCGGTAGAGGATAATGGTTGTGGAATAAGTCCGGATGCCGCAGAAAGCATTTTCCTCCCATTCTTCACTACAAAAAGCGGAGGCTCCGGTATAGGCCTAAGCCTCTCCCGCCAGATCATAAACATGCACGGAGGCACCCTATCCTTCGACTCCAACCCCACCGGCACCATCTTCACCATAACCCTCCCCTTCATCTACCGATTATAATAAGTTATCCAAAGATATCAGAATGAGTACCTGTATTGATAAACAATAATATTAATTCTTCATCATCTTGTTGCCACACAAGCAACCAATCAGGTTCTATATGGCATTCCCATGCATTTTTGAATTTCGATGATAATTTATGAGGCCTGTATTTTTGAGGGAGTGTTCCTGTGGAAGCAAGAAGATTAATTACATCATTCATTGCATCTATATCTAAACCTCTCTTAATACAACGTTTGACAGCTTTTTTGAAACCTTTAGTACGAGAAATTGTATACATTAGCTTAATAAGTCTTTCATAAAGTCATCCACATTACTAAAAGGACCGACGATTTCTCCTTTTTCAACCTCCTCAAATGCTTCTTCAATTGTATATCTGGAAGTTTTTATTGGTTTGATTTTAGCACCCTCAAAAGCCTTCAATATTTTTTTTATGATTCTATAGTCATTTTCTGACTTTAGAGTTAAAGTGTATTCTGCCATAATTTTGTGTTTTGATTGCAAATTTAAAAAATTTCCGGGGAAAATACAAGATTTGTTCCCGGAATTTATAATTACTTAACATATGTGGCAGCTGCTATGCCGACTACAACATCATTTGACAGAGTCTCCAACTCCAGCTCCTCGAGTTCTTTCGTAGGATCAAGATCTATCCTAAGCAGAACTCCGGCACCTCCATCAATCCGACGTCCATACACTCCTTCAATGTCAAGAGCCCCTTCAACATCATTGGTAACAGTTCCATCCTTGAATATCATACGATAAGGACGCGGAGTTTCAAGTCTAAACTGTTTGCCACCTATATAGTAGTCTTGCTCTATCGGACACCAGTTATAAGGAGCGATAAGCGGTAAAACCTCCTCACTACCGTCAGCATACTTCACGGAAACTTTCGCATTCTCCATATACACCTGCATATGGTTAGTACTACCAGCCATAAGCAATTGAATCCCTTTTGCTTTCCCATTAAGTGGCAAAGATATTTTGTCAGGATAATTATCAAAAAGCGAAGTATAGACAATATTTTTTCCAGCCTTCGCTGAAGCGAAAGGTATACCGACTGAAGTCAAAAAAATACCATCTTCTCCTACCAAACGTCTAAGTCCACTATCATCAATATGAGCAGTATCATCAGGATGACACCATTCCCCTATTCCCTGTATTGGAATCTGAAGCGTAGTATATGGCGACCTCGGAGATTCATATCTATTGCGGAAAATATCCGTTATATTGGCGTTGTAGATTCCACTAAGATCTATAGTCTCATATTTATCCGAACCGTTCAATCTCAAATCTATTCCGAGTGAGGACACATCCGGCTTGGCATGAGTAAAGCTTCCTGTTTCCTCCCACCAAGAAAAATCACCCGATTTCACTTCCTTAAAACCGGTCCTAACATTTCCAGTTTCTTTTTTATTGGCAAGAGTTGTTCCCCGTTGCGGTGCTTGCGCCACATACTGTCCCTTCCATTCTATCTCTAACGTCATATCCCTGCCCAATGGAGTTTCCACTATCAGCATTGGTCGTCCGACAGCTGTTTCAAGAACACTCCAATCATGCTTCTTTCCATTAATTTTCAAAGATTTGACCTTATTTGTTAATGCTGGCAATATTAACTCTGCCCTCTTGATTGAATCAAGACCAATATCAAACTTATATATATCCTTCTTCCCATCCCTCTTGAAGTCAAACGAAAAATCCTGATGTTTGATGGATGCATGATCCCACTCCGAAGGGAAACCAGGGCGTATTCTCACTGTATGGTTTAGCGCGTCCGGAGCAAAACCGAATAGTCCCTGCACTACCGCCCGCGCCATCATGGCAGTTGGATCAGCAAAATCCCTGTAGCATTCACCTCTTGCTGCATCGTAATGACTGATTTGTCCGATATTGCCTGGGCTGTTGCCGAGAAACATTCCGTCAAGCATCGAACTATTCAGCAATTTGGCTGCTTCTTCAGCCCTCCCGGCTTGCCAATATGCAAGCGCAGTATGCATAACTTCTGCAAAGGCTACATTGTTGATGCTCCAAGCATACGGCATCCAGTCTGTAGTGGCAATAGTCGCATAACCATCTTCAAGTCCCGGGGCTACTACAGGAATATGGGGTATATTGTTATCAATATATCGGGTCGCACTGTAAGCCATAAAATCGTCGGCTACATCACTGTCTATGGCATGATATATAGTCCAAAGTGCCGGATGATCATGCAGACGTTTATTACCCATAAAATCCTTATACTCAGCCCATACTCCTTTATCATTCATCCAAAGGATTGAGTTTAAAGCATCAAGTATCTTATCTGCCTCTTTCTGATATGGTGTAGGATCCTCTCCTATTTTTTCGGCAATTTCTGCTGCTATCTTGTTTGCCCGATAATTATAAGCTGATGAGTGGGTGACCGCCCCGCTATTGTAGTATAGGGCATCACTTGCCCAAATGCAACAGTAAGCATCATAAAGTCCGTCATCGTCAGGGTCAAAGTTCCGCTTTTCCCATTCAAGACTTGCTTTGAGAGTCGGCCACATTTTTCTTACATAGTCGAGATCTCCTGTCCATTTCAAATGCCACAGAAGTTCATCAATATAACAAAGATTCATATCATAGTGGTGCATCTGGTCGTTACGCTCAGGATTGCGACAGATATATCCGTTACTATACATCTGTGTACCCCACTTTTTATCAGCCCTCGCTATGTTTTTACCGGGATCCTGCGTAGGATGTGGATAAATAGGAGGTACACTATCCACCTGTGATTTAGCATAAGCATCGAAATGAGTTCGCGCCCTGTCGTGCCAGCCTAAAAAGTCACCGCTGTATGCTCCACGCCAACCACTCAATGGCATACGCCAACCAATAGCTCCATGCTGCCAGGTCTTTCCATCCCATGTGCCGTCGGCGGCATGGGTGATGACAGGACCAAGCACATTGAAATATGGGTCTGGGGTGTCTATCTCCAGAATACCGGCAAGTTCATCTCGTTGCGATTCAGTCTTCGAAAATTCCTCTGCAATGCGTTTTTGGTCAGCGAAATCCAGTTTTTTGTCTTCATAGCCAATGTAAAGTATGGCTCTTTCCCCTCCTATAGATATTTCAGGCGTGGAAAGAGCTTCACTATCAGTGTCGGGAGCAAAAGCATTCGCTGGATCTGCTCCCATATCTCCGTTTCTGCTAAGTTTTATCTTGACAGTTGGCACACAAATACCCTTTATTTCTGAATTTTTGGGCATATCTGATGCATCAATCTTCCAAAGAGCTCCTTCAAAATGCCGAGGAGCAAGCGTGATGATTGATATGCGGCCATGGCCCCAAGCCGGATCGGTAAGTTCATATCTTCGTTCTCCACCACGATAGTATGATCTGCACTCAGCCACTGAGTCAAGACGCATTGAGCAACCATTGACCGTAACTATGAAATGCACATTGCGGTTATCTTTACCATGGAAGGCTCCGAAGATAGGACGGTCACTGGTTTCGATTCGGAAAGCTGTGTTTCCTCCATATAATGCACGGGTGTATAAATTATCACCATTCTTTCGGTAGATATATCCGCCAGAGGTAGGAGTATATTGCATCACTCTTTCCTGGCTGCGGTCAATGGGATTATGGTCAAACTGCCTGACATATGCCTGCCCCGCCATCAGCAATGGCGCTCCCAAGGCAAACAATGCAAATTTTATCTTCATGATCAATTACGGTTAGTTTATGCAAAGTTAACCATATTCCCTCAATAATACAAATAAGCACCCGGCAAAATCGCCGGATGCTTTATATTTGATCTTAAGTAGCTAATTAAAATTAATGCATATATAAATGTGAGATATTTTTGAGTCAGT
>CAZGGB010000127.1:0-7773 GCA_964525115.1 uncultured Sangeribacter sp.
TTAGCTACGGCTTTAAGCAACTCAGCTTGCAATTCGTCTCCGTCAAAGTATTCATCTGCTTCTATATTATTAAGGAGATAGGAATCATCCCCATCCTCTACATTAAACTGATTGCGAGTCCGCTCTTTATTAAGAAAATTAATCGATTCATTGATGGCGATCTTAAAGAGCCAAGTGGAAAGTTTAGCATCTCCCCTGAAATTCTGTAGATTGTTCCAAGCCTTGAGAAAGACATTCTGCAAGATATCATCGGCATCCTCATGGCGCACTACCAATTTACGAATCTGCCAATAGACCGGCTCTCCATATGCGCGCATCAGATTGTCGAAGGCGGAAGAGGCCGTCTTCGGGTCCTGAAGCTGCTCAATGAGCTTCTTCTCATCTATAGGTAGAGCATTTTTTGCCATTTGGATACAAAGTTAACATAAAAATTCTAATCATACAATAGCATTTTTTATTTTTTAACGTTAAACCAAAAGCACATATTCTTGTCACATATTCAGATATGAAGCCGAAAAGGCTCAATTCGATTGTCTTTAATTTATAATTCGCACATTTATATTGATATAACTCTACATGAAAACTGAACACAACATACTCGAAAAAGTCGGTGGCCGGACCGGTTACACTGTTCCCGACAATTATTTCGATAGTGTCAGGAGCAAAATAATGGAAAATCTTCCCGAATTTCAGGAGCAAAAACCTGAAAAACTTTCCATGTGGCGCAAAATTCAGCCCTACGTATATATGGCTGCGATGTTTGCCGGCATTTGGTGCATGATGAAGATGTTCCATATGATGACCACTGCCGACCTCAGTCTCGACAACCCTCCTGAATCCATAGCCCTCGCTATGGCAGATGCAGATCATACTGAATGGTATGTCCCATCCGACAACTCCGATTTCTTCATTCTTGAAGACGACATCTGCTCGCAATATTCTTCCATCGAAGATTTCAAATCTGATTTCAATAAATAAGGAATATAATCACTACTCGATATGAAAAAATATTTACTATTCCTCCTTCTTGCAATCCTAACCATTCCCTTCATTGAGGCTCAGGACAAAGATAAGGCTAAAATGATGGAGGAACTGCAGCAGTTTAAAATCGACTACCTTGCTAAGGAAATGCAACTTTCCGAAAAGGAAAAGAATGAATTTGTACCCCTCTACAAGGAATATGACAACGAGCGCAAAAAAGCCGGCGCTGAGGCATGGAAATTTGACAGAGAGCTCAAGAAGAAAAAAGACGCATCTGAGACAGACTACAAGAAACTCTCTGAACTTCAGCAGAAAGCTCGCGAAAAGGATAATGAAATCGTAAAGAATTATGATGGTAAGTTTGAAAAATTCCTTTCAGCCAAGCAAATCTACACTATGCACCAAGGTGAGGAAAAATTCTTCGAAAAGATGAAGGAGATGCGTAAAAAGCATCACGGTGATAAGCACCCTCACGATAAAAATGGTCATAAACCTTCTGAAAAGAAACCCAAAGACCGAAAAGACAATGCCCCGGCTCCGGAGGCTTATCCTCCATTCCCCATAGATCTTTGAAAATCTATTCCAAGTCATACATATACACAAAGAGATGACAAACAAAATATTTTCATTGCGTGCAGTTGCCTCATTGGCAACTGTCGTGCTATTAGGTGGGTTGCTATTCTCTGCAACTGCCGCCAAAAAATCTTCAAACAAAGTAATGACTACTCCCGACTTTGCTTACCCTAAGACTGTGGAGAAAAACGCCTCTGCTAATCTTGAAAGGGCTATTGCACATGGCGATTGGCCATCTGCTGTGGAGGCTTTGATTCAGTCTGTCACTGCCAAGAATATGGTCAGCTATAGCAATGCCGACAATGGTATTGTTAAAATCGACAGTGTGACTGCAATTGCTCCGGAAGCATGGAAACCGGCATTTTTGCTCATAAAAGCAGAAATATATAATTCTATCTACAATTCCATAAGATGGAAAGCTGATCGGCGTGAGATTCCTGCAGATTCAATTCCCGACGATCCCAATGAATGGAGCCGCGATATCTTCGCTCTCAAGACCCTTGAAATATGTAAAGATGTATTGGAATGTTCGATTCCTGCCAATCTTTCGCTCAAAGATTGGGGTAAATTCCTTGAAAACGCTACCGAAGCTTATTCCCAAGACATGACTGTGGAGGAATACGTATGCATTCAGTGTTTCCAAGATCTCAACGTTTTTGCAGATGCCACTGAAGATATCATCCCATTTTTTTCAAATAAGGCAAAAGCCTTGACACCTACGCAGAAATGTGCAGAACTTCGCGACAAGGCTATCGACCGCCTTATCGAATCTGCAGCTTCAGGCAAAAGGATGATGATTCTCGCAAAGGCTCTCTCTGATAAGGCAAATACTCTTTCCTACTCTGAGAGAATGACATATATTATTTCGGCTCTTGATAAGGTAAAGGGCTCAGAGGGAGAACAGCTCATTCTCTCTGATATGCGTGATTATGTCTCTGAAGATCCACTCCCCGGAATAGCATCGCCATTCCCCTACACTTCTAAGCAATATATCGAATTGTTGCGTAAATCAATTGCTCAATTCCCCAATGGGATATATGCCAATAATCTCAAAAATATCATCAACGATCTGACTCGGCCTTTTGCAGAGATAAGGTTCAAATCCCAATATCTGTCTTCAGATGATATCAGCATGAATGTGAAACTGACCAACTGCACCGAATCTTGGATACTTGTCTATGATTATTCTCCTTTTGCTAAAGCCGAGAGGTCACCCAAGACGCGCGATGTTGTAGCCAAATGTCGTCTTGTCAAGGCTTCCAAGGTCAATGCTTCAGGAGAAATCCCATTTTCAGCTGATTCTAAAGCGTCTGTCGGCACTCTTCCGAAAGGCTCATACGTTGTGATTCCAAGTGCCACTCCCGATAGTAAAGGGATTTATTCTACAATCCTAAACGACACTTGGCGCCAACCGTTCTCTGTAAGTGATATCAGTGTGATGACGCTTCAAGGTCCAGATGCATTGACTCGAGTTTTTGTCGTAGACGGGGCCAACGGAAAACCCATTGAAGGAGCACAAGTGAAGATCTTTTCAAAAAAGAACTATTCCTCGCCTCGTGTACTATTGAATACTTTGACCACCGACAAGGAAGGCAGCGTGACTGTTAAGGCTGAACGTTTTGACATAGAGGCTTCTTTCAATGGGTCTAAATGGAGTTCTGATTCCCAATATTATAACTCATCTTATCGTCAAGACTCTACTCTTCGCCGATCTGCTCAAATTCTGACCGACCGTGCTATCTTCCATCCCGGCGACAGCATATCTGCTGCAGTCATAGCATATTGTTCTCAGAATTTCAATCGTTGGATCGACAAAGAAAAGCAACTGAAAATTGAACTTCGCGATGCAAATTATAAGATAGTGTCAGTCGACTCGTTAGTAACTGATATTTTCGGACGTGCTTCCGTTGATTTTGAGATTCCTACACAGGGTCTTCTCGGTCGCTGGCAACTGATAGCTTATGATAAAGACAATCACCGTATTGGCACAGCCTCTTTCCAGGTGGCAGACTATGTAGCCCCGACTTTCTTCATCACTTCCGACCACTCTGATGAAGATGTCGCTCCTGGCGATGTGGTCATTCTCAAAGGTCAAGTGCTGACATACTCAGGTATGCCAGTTTCCGGCGCTACCGTGAAATACACTGTGAATTATCAGCCCCCGATGAGATGGTATTCATATAGTTCAGCCTCTTATGATTCTTCCGTGACTGCAGATGCAGAAGGCAAATATGAGATTGAGCTCCCTACTGCCAATTTGAAAGGCACGCAGTTTGAACGTGGAGTATTCTCTGTAAATCTCTCTGCGACATCTCCCGCTGGTGAGACACAATCCGGTCCCACTGAAAGATTTGCTCTTGGCAAGGAGTTCCATATACAATCATCTTTCTCCGATTTGAAAATGGATATCTCCGACAGTATCCCGGATATGATATACTATGTCAAGGATATGTTAGGAAGGAATGTCAAGAAGGAGCTTTCTTATAAATTGATCAATAATTCCTCAAAGGCTACAGTGGCAGAGGGCAACTTTATGTCGCCCGTCCTGACTCTTCCAAAGAAAATTTATCCTTCTGCTCAATATACTATTAAGGTGTGGCTGAAGGAAGACACTTTAATACAGTCTGAAACACCCATCATATTCTGGCGTAAAAATGAAAAAACAGCCCCCGAAGGAATTGGACTTTGGGTTCCACAATCCAATATTACGGCTGAGTCAGGACAGTCAGAAGTTGAAGTGACGGTGGGTAGCGGATCTGCAGATCGTTGGATTCCCGCTGTGCTCTCTGCAAACGGTAAAATTTTACAGATTCAATGGCTCCATGTCCAGAAAGATAATCTTTCAGTTCCGGTAAAAACTCCGACGGACAATCAAAACTATACTCTTAATCTCACTTATCTTTCAGATCTGAAACTCGAGATGTCGAATGTCTCGATCTTCCCTGCATCTGCCAAGGATAAACTAAGGGTCGAAACTGAGACATTCCGCAATAAGATTTCTGCAGGCGATCAAGAAAAATGGTCGTTTAGATTCTATCGTCCTTCCGGCAAAGTTTCCGATATTCCGGCTATGGCTGTAATGACAGATGCAGCATTGAATGCCCTCACTCCTTTCAAATGGAATTTCTATCCATCAAGCAACGGATATTCCTCTTTCTATAGGATGCGAGGTGACTTCAACGACATCAGGAATTACAGTTATTCTCTTAAAGATTCAAAATATCTGAGGTATTCTTCGTTCTATTTCCCACATCTCAACGACTACGGACAAAGCTGGGGTATTAGCGGAATAAGATACGGTGGGGGCGTTGCTTATGCCACCGGCGCAGTAAATGATATGGCAGTAATGCGTTCAGCCGCTCCTACATCGATGAAGCTTATGGCTACAGAAGCTCCTATTGTAAAAGAAGAGATGGCTATGGCTGATGCCGTGATGGAAGATACTGTTGCAATAGCAGAGGAGGCTGAGGCCGAAGAATCAATTATGATTCGTGGTAATGGCGATGCCGGAGCAGCAACATCAAATGACACTCCCGACCTTCGTGCGACGGAATGTCCCGTGGCTTTCTTCATGCCTTATCTCGTTTCAGACAAGGATGGAGTTGTTAATATCGACTTTAGCGTTCCTAACTTTAACACTACCTGGGCTTTCCAACTATTAGGCTATGATTCCGACCTTCAGGTTGCAAATACCACTCTCGAAGCTGTGGCTTCAAAGCCAATAATGATATCCACTCATGCCCCTCGGTTTGTACGCACTGGCGATATCATAACTCTTACTGCCACTGTATTCAATAATTCTGATGCGGCATGCTCTCCAAAATGCCGCATTGAGCTTGTAGATCTGATTTCAGGCAAGACTATTGAAATTAAAGATTTTAATCTTAATCCAATCGCTATAGGTGAAAACGATCTCATCTCAATGCAATGGACAGTTCCTTCCGACGTTTCTTCTGTAGGGTTCCGCGCTTATGCTGAGGCAGATGGACATCGCGACGGCGAGCAGGCTCTTCTCCCTGTGCTCCCGGCTTCTTCTCCGGTAGTGGAGTCAACTCCTTTCTGGATTGCGCCCGGCGGAGAAGATCTCGAAGTAAAGCTTCCAAGGTTTAAAGATTCTGATCAAGTTACTCTACAATATTGCGACAACCCGGCTTGGTATTGCCTGACTGCCCTGCCCGACATTGTTGTACCCGACTCGAAGAGTGTCACATCAAAAATGAAGGCTCTCTACGGAAACACAATGGCATATAATCTCATTTCTTCCAACTCCAATCTTAAGAAGGGTCTTGAAGTGATGCTCTCCGACCAAAATTCAGATTTCGCAGCCTTGAAGAGCAATCTCGAGAAGGATGGTAATCTGAAAATAACCGAACTAAACAATACTCCTTGGGTAAACAATGCTGAGTCTGAGACTCTACGTATGAGTCGCCTGTCTTCTCTTTTGAATGATGAGGAAGCTCATAAGTCTATAAATCAAATTCTTGATGATATCCGTTCCCTACAAGATCGAAGCGGAGGTTGGAGTTGGTGTCCGGATATGCAACCCTCACCCTATATCACGCGTGATATCCTTAGCAAATTTGCTATGATAATGAAATCCGGGGCCATGAAGCAACTGCCGGGGTCGGAAAGTATGGTGAAGTCGGCAATCCGCTATGTTGATTCTGAGACAGTGAAGGATTATAAGAAGTATCATAAGAAAGGTGAATCATTGAGCTATCTTCTTGATTGGCTATACGTTCGCAGCTCATTCCCCACTTCTTATCTTCCCAAAGATGCTGTAGGCTCTGAAATGACTTCTATTGCCTCTAAAGCATGTAAAGACATAGCTAAGGAATGGAAAGATTTGGGCATTGGATCGAAGGCTAAGGCTGCCACTCTCCTATGGCGTGCAAATGATCACAAGACTGCTAATGCAATTCTTGAATCGCTGCGGCAATATGCAAGTGAATCTCCGGAAAAAGGCATGTGGTTCGACAATCTCTATTCCGGATGGGGTGGCATGAACACTCTGCAGTCAACTACCCTCGTTCTTGAGGCGTTTGCAGAGATCCAACCTTCCAATAAAATCATTGACGCTCTTCGCCAATGGCTCGTGCTCAGTCGTCAGTATCAGGATTGGGGAAAACGCACCTACACTGTTGAGACAGTGAATGCTATACTGACTTCCGGCACCGATTGGACAGACCATGAAAAGGAAGCCCCACAATTCTACCTAAAAGGCAAAAAACTGTCTCCACCCGAAACAGCAAAACTAACTGGGGCTTTCACGATGACTCTCGATGCCAAGGATGCCTCAAAGAAGACTCTCACTGTTTCAAGAAAAGGAAATTCTCCTGCATGGGGTGGTGTGATTTCTCAGTATGAATCTCCTATTCTTGATGTAGTGGCAGCAGATGTGCCAGAACTCTCAATCCGCAAAAGTATTGTGGCTCTCGTACAAGGTGACAATGGTGAATTGACTCCCAAAGAAGGAATCACTTTGACAAAGGGAATGAAAGTAAGGGTTACTCTATTCATTAATGCCGGTCGCGATATGGACTATGTGGCAGTGACGGACGAACGCTCTGCTTGCCTCGAACCTATCAACCAACTCTCAGGCTATACAGCCTCTGATGGTGTAGGCTTCTATCGCGAGATTCGCGATGCCAATACAAACCTCTTCTTCGGTTGGCTCCCTAAAGGAACACATGTCATCAGCTACGATTGCACCGTGAGTCAAGAAGGCACATTCAGCTGCGGAATCGCTACTGCACAATCACAATACTCTCCCTCCACCGTAGCTCATTCCTCAGGATCACTCATCCTTGTCAAATAAATTTGTCTCTAAGATAATCATTCTCATATAGGGAAGAGTCCGGAATGCTCTTCCCTATAATTTTTACATGTCTTATCTATAAAGCTCTGTGTGCCCTCTGTGTGAAAAAAATGCAAATAAATTATTGTCAAATTAAGAAATTTTAAGTATCTTTGCATTCGCGTTATGGACTCTCTTTGCCCCAACGCGCCTTAACATCAGAATAAACAATTAAAACACAATAACATCTATGAATTTACTGTTGGAAATAAGCAACGGAGATTTAGCGGTTACTGCTACCCTTACCGGCATCGGACTGGTGTTTGCGGCTTTGCTGATAGCCCGCCTCATCTCCCCTAAATCCTATTCGGTAAAGAAAGGCGAAACCTACGAATGCGGTATCCCGACCCGCGGTGAGTCTA
>CAZGGB010000128.1:0-7727 GCA_964525115.1 uncultured Sangeribacter sp.
TAAACCCATTTAGTTAATCGCCCTCAAATCTGTCAAGTGTTTTCAGGGAAAGTCAGATCATCGAGTTCTACAACACCAAGCGGCCCCACATGAGCATAGGCATGAAAACTCCAGATCAAGTCCATCACATGGCAGGATACCAGAAAAGATGCTGGCGAAATTCCTGGGAGAGACGGGCTGCCCATGCTCCTGTTTAGGTTTTTTTAGCCATATGGCGCTGTCTGAACAAAAGGGGGCCATATCTGACGACCCCCTTACTAAACCTTGTTCAGCTTAGCGCGAAAACCTATTGCTGACGGGTTGCTCCTCAGCAGAGCCCGTTTCCTCTTCGGTTTCCACTTGCAAAATTAATAAATTTTGTCCACTTGCACGCCATATTCAAATTTATTTGCTAATTTTGCATTGTAAACCTATTCAGGGCAGTATCACAGAGAATTTACATAAAAGTAAAATAAAGGGCAAATCTGTAAACCGATTCAGTTAATTGAAAAAAGCACTGTAAACCCATTTAGTTAATCGCCCTCAAATCTGTCAAGTATTTTCAGGGAAAGTCAGAATGACATTTTAAATTAACATCATTTAACAATACACTGCACGGATTTAGGCAGTCATCCACATTATCTTTGCGTCAAAATTAAGAAAAAATATGAATACAGAGTTGTTAATGTTAATGCTTGCGTCAGATGGAAATGGAAAGTTCGCTCGGAAGTGCTACATGTCTTCAGACTTATTTCAAAATGCCAGGCAAACGATGGGAGAGCTGCGCGATATCATGCGAGAGTTAGGCATCTCTTGGCGTTTTATTCAATATCAAATTGATTTGGCAATGAAACCTATATCTCCAATCGAAAAAGCCTTCCAATCTATCGATGACTACACTACAGGATTCGGTAAATCTCTAAAAGATTTGCCTTCAAATGTGTGGTAAGTAGCTCGCAAAAATTAATGATATGATAAATGCGAGATAATCTTGAGCCAGGTTGGCTGCGGAGTGAAGGAGCTTAGCGAGCTAAGCGACTGAACGACAATGCCAAGATGACCAAGATTAGCCGCAGTTATCATATCAAGATCTTTCAAGCTGCTTGGTTTACATATATCGTTTAATTTTTGTGAGCTACTTAGATATTTTATTTTTTACAAATAAATAATAAGGCAAGTTCATACTTAATTCGATTTAAGTTGAACAGATTCTATAATCAAAGATTGTTATTATGAGTAATAAATTCCGAAACTTTTATACAGGCTTCCTTTCAGCGGGTTTCCGCTTCTGCTTCCATGTCACTTCCATTGCTCACCGTCCTCTATTCCTTCCTTTGGATATGAAGACGCATCCTAAAATCCAGAGGCTTTTGAAAGGAGAGTCTCCAATAACAGTATTCAATACCACTTCGATTAAGACTGCCCGCAATGCGTTCTGTGAATTGCGTAAACGATATGATTTCCCTTATTGGGCAATCAAAGACTATTATATCAATGATATGAAGGATGCCGATAATATCATTACTCTGAATCTTAATAATTTTCAATACTACATTATTGATATCCTTCAAAAAAGATATTATAATGGTCAATTAGGTCGTTACATTATCACGAAGTCTTTTGGTAGAGTAGGGCTGACTACTTGTATCCAAGCCTATATTCTTTGGCTTCAAATTTTTCACTGCTTGAAGCATTCTTACACTTGCAGCGCATCTGCCATAAGCATTAATCCTATCAAGCACAATCTCTGCCGTTTCCTCCATCGTGATATTGTGCCAACCGATACTTACGTCTATCTCCCTCGAGCTGACCGTAGAGCTTTTTTCAATACATACCGTAGTCCTGACTTTATTAGAGGTATTGATCTTGGATATGTTCATTTTGCTGATATGTCAAGATGGTACGATCCAGACGGTAATGACGCTAATCGCGTTTATGCTGCTGCAACTTCTGCTGTTTTGATGCAATACAATACTCTTATCGTACTCGAAGGAAATATTCCTAAGAATGAAGTCTTTCAGTTGGAGAAGCACCATAACTTCAGTATCCCTTGGGATATTCGACTCATGCGCCTTGCTCATCTCTCTAAAAACCCATTCTTTCTTGATCACGTTGTAATGTCAAACTTTCCTTGCTATGGCGAACCTCACCTCCTGCATATAAATCTTGATTATACGTTTCGTCGATCTAAAAGAATAAACATTCCTCGTCGTTTATTTTCTTAGCAATATACCCTCTCCTTTCGCGGAGGCCTGAGCCCCCATGGACCACTCCGTGCCGTATCCAGCATGGAAAGCAGGCTTTCTTGCCTGCGGCAAAATCACCTCAGATATCTCTGATACTGATTCAAAATGCCCCATCCGAGATACGGGAATAGAACAATGACATCCTGACACAACCCAACGGATTTATTCTTGGATATTGACCATCGGTTCGTGAACCCTTTCTGAAATGGTTCTTGTTCCTTAGTTCTTGACCCTTTGTGGCTATCCCGATTTCCGTTGCATCATTGCATCAACCAATGCTCCTGTTATATAGTCGGTAGGCCTGAGCCCTGATGGACCACTGTCGATTCTCTGTAGCATTTGCAGTGCTCATGTGATTTGTCAAGAATCTTGACTCTTGATTTACGATCCTTCGCCATTAGGGTCAGTCTCGATTCATTTCACAGCGTCTTCTGCCGCTTTTTCTTGGCTCTTAATCCGTGTCCCATTGAGATTTAGTCGCAATGGCGTTGACGCTTTGATTAGAGTATTGACCCTGACAGCCGCGACATGAACGCATTCGCCGCTCTATACTCTCTATAATATAGGTATTATAGCTAATTATGATTATAACATCTACATATCTTTTGGCATACGCAGAGGTGATTTATATCTCCTTGCGTATGCCTTTTTTATTTATAGACTCGTCTAAATTTCCTTAAATCTTCCAAATTTATGCTATATGACTTAGAAATACTTGCAGATTACGCATTTTTTTTATAATTTTGCACCCTTGTAAGAAATACCCCCGGCTTATGGATTACTCCGGGTTTATGCATGCGATATGAAAAAAGAACAAAAGTCAATCTCCTCTAAGACTGCTTGCAAGACTGCTAATAAAGATTGCAAGACTACGAAAGGTAAAGGTAAAAAGACTGTGAATGAGCCTACTATTGGCTTCCCCGGCAAACTGCTTTTCGAGACAAGTTGGGAAGTTTGCAACAAAATCGGCGGTATCTACACCGTCCTTTCAACTAAGGCACGTGTGCTTAAAGAGCAGTTTGGAGACAATCTCATATTCATTGGTCCCGATGTCTGGTCCGATGAAACTCCCTCCCCATATTTTAAGGAATATAAGACTCTTCTGAAGTCTGCACATAATATTAATCTCCCTCATGGCATCTCTCTTCGTACAGGTCGTTGGGATATACCCGGCTCTCCTGTAGTAGTACTCATAAAATTTGAGGGCGTGTATTCAGTTCTCAATGATATTTATGGTGAGATGTGGAGCATGTTTGGTGTCGATTCTCTCCATTGCTATGGTGACTATCCCGAAGGATGTGCTTTTGGTGTGGCTGCAGCCATCACTATGAAGGCGCTTGCTGCTCATCTTGGTGCTAAAGACTCTGATGTCCTCGCTCATTTCAATGAGTGGACTACTGGCATGGGGCTCCTCTGGCTCAGGAAAATAATGCCTGAGGCTGCGTCTCTCTTTACAACTCACGCTACTTCAATTGGCCGCTCTATTTGTGGCAACGGTAAGAATCTTTACGAATATTTCACCGGTTATAATGGCGACCAGATGGCTCGTGAGCTTAATATGGAGGCTAAACACTCTGTTGAGAAAGCCGCTGCAATCAATGCCGACTGCTTCACTGCCGTAAGCTCGCTGACTGCTGATGAATGTGCCCAACTTCTCGACAAACGTCCGGAAGTCGTCACACCCAATGGTTTTGAGCCAGACTTCGTTCCTTCTAAACGCTCTTATTCTACACTGAGAAATGCTGGCAGAAAACGTCTGCTTGAGATTGCGGAGAAAATGACTGGAATGAAGTGGAGCGATGAGACTCTTATCATCGCTACTTCTGGCAGAAACGAATATCGTAATAAAGGTCTTGACGTTTTCCTCGACAGTATGGCTGAACTTTCCAGAACAGGCGCTGCCGCACGTCGTGATATCCTTGCTCTTGTGCTCGTACCTGCTTGGGTGAAGGAACCGAATGGAGAATTGCTAATTGACCTCAACCAAAATGGCGATCTTAATGTTTCTCCTGATTATCTTACTCACCGACTCAACAATGAGGATTCAGATCCGGCATGTTGTCGCATAGGTCAACTCGAATGGGAAGGCCAGCTTGCTGGTAAGGGTCAAGTGAAAACTATTTTTATTCCTTGCTACCTTGATGGTGCTGATGGAATTGTCAACATATCATATTATGATATCCTTCCTGCTCTCGACATCACTGTTTTTGCTTCCTACTATGAGCCCTGGGGCTACACTCCGCTCGAAAGTATCGCCTTCGGTGTGCCTACTGTGACCACTGATAAGTCGGGCTTTGGACAATGGGTGGAATCGGATGTCGCAGGAGCAAGAATTGAGTCTCCGATCGTCTCATTGGAGAAGACTGGTACAGTGGTAGCTCCTCGCAATGATAATAGCTACTGGGATACTGTGAAGACAATTGCTCACACCCTTGAGGCTTATTCAGGTGCAGACAAAAAGACGGTCGAAGCGTGCTCAAAAGCAGCTTCCGCAACTGCCGCTCTTGCTGATTGGAAACTCTTCATCTCCAAATATGATGAAGCTTTCCAAATAGCTGAGCATAACCGAGACGAAAGACTAAAAGAATAAAGATAAAAAGAATATACGTTCTAAGACTTATACGTTTTATAATTATTATATGACTTATAAGACTCATTTTTCAAAAGATTAAAAATTTAAATTAGAATATTTATGAAACTTCAAGTAAGCAACACCAACCAGCCCCAGTGGCACAATATGGTGGTATCAAATTCTCTCCCCAAGAAGCTTCGTCCCCTTGAGGAAATCTCCAAAAACCTTTGGTGGGTGTGGAATAGTGAGGCTAAAAACCTCTTCCGCGACCTCGACCACGATCTCTGGCGCAATACAGGAGAAAACCCTGTAATGCTCCTTCAGCAACTTAGCTACGAAAGATTCCAGGAAATACAGAATGATAAACTCTGGATGGACCGCATTGAGAAGGTCTACAAGATGTTCCAAGACTATATGAAGCAGCCAATGCGCAATGATCTTCCTTCTGTGTCTTATTTCTCTATGGAATATGGTCTTTGCTCTTGCCTCAAAATCTACTCTGGTGGTCTTGGCGTTCTTGCCGGCGACTACATCAAGCAGGCTTCTGATTCTCGCATCAACATGACTGCTGTAGGTTTCCTTTATCGTTATGGTTATTTCCAGCAGAGCCTCAGCATCGATGGTCAGCAGATCGCCAATTATGAGTCTCAGAACTTCGATCAGCTTCCCATCGAAGCTGTCCTTGGCGAAGATGGCCAGCCGATGATCCTTGAGGTTCCTTATCCTGGACGCATCATTTATTGTCACGTTTGGCGTGTTAATGTTGGCCGTATGAAGCTTTATCTTCTCGATACTGACTTCGACATGAACTCTGAGTTTGACCGTCCGATCACTCACAAGCTTTATGGAGGCGACTGGGAAAATCGTATCAAGCAAGAATATCTTCTTGGTATCGGCGGTATGTATATGCTCAATAAACTTGGAATTCATACCGACATCTACCATGCCAACGAAGGACACGCTGCGCTTCTCAACCTTCAGCGTCTCGTAGAGTATGTGCAGAATGATCATCTCCCCTTCAACGTGGCTCTTGAGGTGGTTCGCGCAAGTTCTCTTTACACTGTTCATACTCCAGTTCCTGCAGGTCACGATTATTTCGATGAGGGGCTTTTCGGTAAGTACATGGGTGAATATCCTGCTAAGCTGGGTATTTCTTGGCAAGACCTGATGAACATGGGTCGTGAGAACCCTGACAGCAACGAGAAGTTCTCTATGAGCGTGTTCGCTCTAAATACTTGTCAGGAAGCTAACGGTGTTAGCTGGCTTCACGGCGAGGTGTCTAAGAAAATGTTTGCTGGCGTTTGGAAAGGGTATGATCCCGCTGAAAGCCATGTAGGATATGTTACTAATGGTGTGCATATGCCAACTTGGGCTGCTTCTGAATGGAAGGAGTTCTATGGTGAAAAGCTCGGTCAGCAGGTATTTGAAGACCAAAGTAACCCCGAAGCTTGGAAGGGTATCTTCAAGGTAGGTGATGATGAGATATGGAATATGCGTATGACTCTCAAGAACAAGTTTATCAACTTCGTTCGTCGCGATTTCCGCGAGAAGTGGCTTCGCAACCAGGGTGATCCTTCTGCTGTAATGCAGATTATGGACAAGATCAATCCTAATGCCCTTATCTTTGGCTTTGCACGTCGTTTCGCTACATATAAGCGTGCCCATCTTCTTTTCAACGATCTTGATCGTCTTGCTAAGATTGTCAACAATGAGCAGCGTCCCGTACAGTTCATTTTCTCAGGCAAGGCTCACCCAGCAGATGGCGCCGGACAAGGACTCATTAAGCACATCATGGAGATAAGCCGTATGCCGCAGTTCCTTGGCAAGATTATCTTCCTCGAAGACTATAATATGACAGTGGCTAAACGCCTTGTGACTGGTGTTGATGTTTGGCTTAACTTCCCGACTCGTCCTCTCGAAGCTTCCGGAACTTCCGGCGAAAAGGCTGAGATGAATGGTGTGCTCAATTTCTCTGTGCTCGACGGTTGGTGGTATGAAGGTTATAAATTTGATGAGCAGGCAGGTTGGGCGCTTACTGACAAGCGTACTTTCACTGATCAAGCTCAGCAGGACAAACTCGATGCTGCTACTATCTACTCAATGCTTGAAAACGAGATTATTCCTCTCTACTATGATAAGAACTACAAGGGATACTCTCCTGAATGGATTCAGTATATCAAGCGTTCGATCGGCAACATTGCTCCTCACTTCACTATGAAGCGTCAGCTTGACGATTATATCGCTCGTTTCTATGAGCCTGAAGCTAAACGCTCTGCCGAACTGAAAGCTCACGACTTCGCTAAGGCTCGTGAGATTGTGGCTTGGAAAGAAACTGTGGCTTCAAAGTGGGATCAAATTGAAGTTCTTGCTGTTGACTACAATGAGAGCATAAATAACACTTACCATACGGGTAGCGACTTTATCGTAAAATGTACTCTTGATACTAAGGGTCTTGGCGATTCAATTGGTGTGGAGCTTGTTAGCTACAAGGAGCATGACGGAATCTCTGACTTCGCTGGCACTAAGCAGCTCAAGGTGGTAGCTCAGAACGGTTCGATCGTTAGCTACGAACTTGATGAGAAACTTACCGATGCAGCTACATATCGCTATGCTCTCCGAATGTATCCGAAGAATCCGATGCTTCCTCATCGTATGGACTTTGCATATGTTCGCTGGCTTTAAGAATATTCCACTATAAATCATAATAGTAAAGGCATTCCGGCTCTTATGGTCGGGATGCCTTTCCTCTTTCGCCACGCGTGTGTTGTATATCCCAAATTTCAATTATTTTCAAATTTATGCTTTACAACATATCAAAAAATTGCTTATTATTGCAAAATTATTACTAAATTGCGTCCGCAAACGCGAAAGAGTCGTGTTTTGCAACTCTTCTCCACACAGAAACCTATAAAATTTTTATCCATGAAGGT
>CAZGGB010000129.1:0-7690 GCA_964525115.1 uncultured Sangeribacter sp.
AAATATAGTTAACCAATAAAATTTTTTTTTGTCTACTTTTCGTGGGGCAGTGCAATACAAGCTAAAAAATTTGCACTACTTTTGGATGGGCAGTGCAAATTTTTATCGCGAATTTTACGGAAACACAGAAAAACTACATTTTAGATTTTACGGAAACACAGAAAAACTACATTTTTAATTTTATGGTATCATTTTTTTTGTTTATATTTGCGCTCAAATTCATGAAGTTAAGATCGATTATGACAAATAGAGTGTTTAAACGAAAGATTTACGATAAAATGTTGGAATGGAAGCGCGAAAGGAATGGAACTACTGCGCTCCTTATCAAAGGCGCGCGTCGAGTGGGAAAATCTACCATCGCCACAGAATTTGCTACTAATGAATACAGGTCCTTTATCAAGATTGATTTTGCAAAGGTTGGTGCAGATATCAAAGATCTTTTTGAAGACCTAAGAGATTTGGATTTCCTATTCTTACAGTTGCAGTCACTCTTCAAGACAACGTTACATGATCGTGAATCTGTCATAATTCTTGATGAAATACAGAAATGTCCGCAAGCGCGTCAAGCGATTAAATATCTTGTAGAGGATGGACGGTATGATTATATCGAAACTGGATCTTTGATGTCAATACGAAAATATAAGCAAGGCATCATGATCCCAAGTGAAGAAACCCGAATATCGATGTTTCCAATGGACTACGAAGAGTTCCTTTGGGCATTGAATGATACTACCACATTTAGATTGATTCGATCTGCGTTTGAAAATCGACGTGCTTTAGGTGATGCGGTACACCGCGCCTTAATGCGCCAATTCAGGGTATATATGCTGGTGGGTGGTATGCCTCAGGCAGTGAACGCGTATATTGATTATAACGATATGCGCCGTGTGGATAATGTGAAAAGAGAAATCATAGAACTTTATATCGATGATCTAAGAGAAATAGATGCATCAGGGAAAGCGTCCAGAATTTTTGAATCTATTCCAGGAGAACTTGCGAAGGGAAAGCTGAGATATACAGTAGGAAGTGTGATTGAAAATGCTGACGGATTGAATCTTGACGTGATCTGGAAAGATCTTGAAAATTCGTTGACTATTAACTTCTCTTATAAATGTACCGACCCCAACGTAGGTTTTGCTCTCCATAAGGATACATCATATTTCAAATTGTATATTGGTGATACCGGATTGTTTGTCACTTTAGCCTTTTGGGATAACAATGCTGATAATAATGAGTTGTATAATAAGCTATTGTCTGATAAGCTAAGTGCGGATTTGGGAGCGGTATATGAGAATATAGTGGCTCAGTGTCTTCGTTGTAATGGACATTCGCTGTATTATTACACCTTTAGGGCTGATCCTGAAGGTAAAAATAATTATGAGATAGACTTCTTAATCTCTCAGGGTTCTAAAATAATACCTCTTGAAGTGAAATCATCCGGCTACACTACCCACAAATCTCTTGATGAATTCCGGCAAAAATTCAGTTCAAGGATAAAACGCCCAATAATACTATATCCAAAAGATCTAAAAAACGATGGAGAACTGCTCTACCTTCCGGTTTACATGGTAACACTTCTATAAGCATCTTTTGTGAGATTCATTATTTGTCAAGCATTATTCGACGGTGTCTTGCTCCCCAGCTCCATAATTCTTCCATGACGCGATAGAGGGCAACTCCATGCTCCGTCATGTGATATTCATTTCCAACTTTTTCTATCATACGGTTTTCGATAAGGTCCTTTAATTTGCCGTTGAGTACCTTGTCGGTCAGACCATGACAGAAGTTCTGGATGTCGGAGAACCGGGAGTTTCCTTTTAAGACTGCAAACAGAATCGGCACTTTCCACTTCCCAGATAGGACATCGAGAGTGTCTTCTATCAGTAGGATATTGTGGTAAATATCCGGACAATCCTTATCCCGAAGATTCTTGCCTAATTCCTTCAAATCTACTTCTTCCATAAACCGTGACTATATTATCAATTTACTTCTGTTTCACATGCTTAAAAAATTCTCACGCAAAGGCACAAAGTGGCAAAGTTTGACACTCTTAAATAAAGCTTCGCGACACAGTTTTTGCACGTTTGCTGAACTGAACGGGCTGCTTCGCATCGCCCGGAGAACACAGAGATTTTTAACTTGCGAAAGTTGAATAAATTTCTTTGCAAATTTAGCGCAAATTTTTCGGAATGTCAATATTATCAGCATATCACTATACTTTCCAACTGGATAGCTATGCTGGCAAACTCAAACACTATTCCTTTTGTTGAAATGATGAAATTGTTGAAATGATGAAATGAAAAACATAATAAACAGAATAATATGAAGGTAATAGGAATAAACGGAAGTCCGAGAAAGCAGTGGAACACTGCAACTCTTGTCAACAAAGCTCTTGAAGGAGCTGCTTCTGCAGGAGCAGAGGTTGAGATGATAAATTTGTACACCCAGACATTCAGGGGATGTGTAAGTTGCTTTGCCTGCAAACGTAAGGGAAGCAAGACCCATGGACTTTGTGCCGTGCGTGATGAACTTACGCCCATTCTTCAGAAAGCCCTCGAGGCTGATGCAATAGTAATCGGATCTCCCGTTTATTTTTCTTATCCTACGGCCTATACTCGTGCATTTATAGAGAGATTCCTTTTCCCCCTTGACAGTTATCTATATGAAGATGGAGTGAGACAACGAATTCTTGACAGGGTAATGCCTGCCGGAATCATATTCACGATGAACTGTCCGGAGGAATGGCTTGAAAAGTATCATTATCCTACCATCCTCGACTCTAACCGCGAAGAGCTTGATCGAGTATTAGGATATGCAGAAAAATATTTTTCCTGCGACACTTATCAGTTTGCAGATTACTCCAAGATCGACATGTCGCTATTCGATGAAGCAGAGAAACGAGCACATCGGGATAAGCAATTTCCTATAGATGAGCAGAAATGCTTCGAAATGGGTAAAAGATTGGTGGGAAAAGTGAGAGAATTAAATGAATAACTCAACTTTCGTAAACGAATGTTGAAGGTTTTGGGTTATTAGTTTATAAGGCTATGAGTACTTAGAGTAAACACATTAGGTTTAGCCTACACAACTTAATTAATGATAACATGAAAAAGATATTTATTGCAGTAATTATGGCTATGATTGGTATGTTTGTGGCTAATGCTCAGTCATCTGACACTCTTCGCCTTGACGGATCAGTTGGAAAACTATTTACTATTATCAACCGCCCGGCAACTTCTGAGAAAGTTCCATTGGTCATCATATGCCATGGTTTTAGCGGCAATTGTCAGACTGTATTTATGAACGACTTGTCGGAAAGTATCGTCGCTCAAGGCATGGCTACACTTCGTTTTGACTTCAATGGTCATGGAAGGAGTGATGGAGAATTTAAGGATATGACAGTCCTCAATGAAATTGACGATCTGAAGGATGTGATAGCTTGGGCACAACTGCAACCTTGGGTTAAAGATATAAGTCTTGTTGGTCACTCTCAGGGAGGAGTTGTAGTGAGCATGGTAAGCGGAGAACTTGGCGACAAGGTGATAAAGGCTGAGGTGTTATTGGCGGCTGCGGCTGTGCTTCGGGATGATGCACTTCGAGGAAATACGATGGGAGCAATTTATGATCCATGGAATTTCAAGGGAGAGTATATAGAATTACCTCATTCCCCCGAAGCCGGAGCCTTACTTCTTGGCAAAAACTATGTCGAGACAGCTATAAGGCTGCCGATATATGAGACTGCCGCCAATTATGATGGTCCTGCGTTGATAGTGCAGGGAACTCATGATCAAATTGTTCCTTACACATACGCGGAGCGATATAATGAGAAGATCAAGGGAAGTGAGTTAAGGCTTATTCCTGATGAGAATCATGTATTCTCCAAAACTCATAAAGAAACTTCAATGTTGGTAGCTGATTGGTTGCATTCAAAACTGTTTTGAAATAAGGGTATAAAAATAAGATAAGGAGCAGGTTTTCAGAACTTGTTCCTTTATTGACTTTATTAGAGCCCATCTCATAAATTTGAGATTGGCTCTTAAACGAGTATTGATTTATTTCATAATTTCAGAGGAATCTATGCAGGGAATGCCCATATTGCGGATGTCGTAGATATTAGCTTTGGCTACTTCTTCCGAGGCGGCTGAGCAGCAGTCTGTCACCACGATTGTGTTGTAGTCAAGACCCATTGAGTCGACGGCTGTAGAACGCACACAATTAGGATATTGAGTACCTGTCAGATAAACATTCTTCACTCCGAGACCTCGAAGCACAATGTCGAGGTCTGTCCCGAAGAACGCACTGAACCGCTGCTTAGTGATTGAAATATCCCCTTTCTGCGGAGCGATCTCATCAGGGATAGCAGCCCCTTTTGTCCCTTCAATGCAGAAGGGATGTCCTTCTTCAAAGAAGTGGCGACGGAATAATTCTGCATCGATGCCTGAGATACGGTGTATTCTGTAGATGTAGATGACAGCCCAATCGTTGGCACGGCCATAATCCAAAAACTTCTTAATAGCAGGAAGTGTAGCATATGCTCCTTCCACTCTCATCGGTGAATCGGGAAGAACGAAATCATTCTCCATATCGATTACCAATATTGCGTTTTCGGCATGTGTAAGCATGCCATCAATCCTGTTTGGTGTTTCCATAATAATTTATTTGTTATTAAATCATTTATAAAACAAGTCTATTATGTTCAATGTTCAAGAATATTATTCTTCGTATTCTCCGATCAATTCCCCCAATAACCCATTTGCATTATGACTGCACTGATGCTCCCAACATCTGGACTACTTCGGTATAACTATTTTAGAAGAAGAGACTCTTGCTCCTATTTAGGATAGAGATAGTAGCTTATAATCTTAAGAAATTGCTCATGATAAACACCGTATCTGATTATTACCATCATCCTATAATGTATTTACTCTTTGGAAGCTGAGAGATTAAAATTGTTATTACATAACAGGTAATAAATGTAATAATACCGACTATAAAAATGGTAACTGGTGTTGAAAAATAATTTTCAAAGACCTTATAGACTGCAGTCAAGATGAAAATATGCATAAGATAGATTCCATAACTCAAGTTAGAAATTGACTTGATAATCCGATTTTCTTTGCAATGGCCAAACACTCCTTCAATTATGAGGAACGCTCCAAAACTTTCCAAAACAACATTGGGCGTACAGAAACGCCAACTCAGCTCAAGTTGCTGAAGAGTTTCTGCTGTTTCTATACGACTATACCAAATGATTCCAGTGAGTGCATAACCTATCACATAAGCGACAATACCGATCATTATCCTATTTGCATTCTTCCATTTGACATAATGTCGGATGTAATGCGCAAGAACTACATATCCTAAGAATCCGGAGAAATACCACAACATATTGAATTCATTCCAATAACATTCACCATAAATATAGCCGACGAAGTTTCTAATATATGGGAAGAATGTAGAAAGAACCCAGATAAAAAGAAAAAACTCCTCCCCTCTTTTTCCTACCTTCTCAAGCCATGGAGAAATGATAGGCATAAACAGATATAACCCGATAATCATATATATAAACCACATATGACCTGAAGCATCATTGAAATTATAGACAAGACGTGTGATCGAGTCCAAAACCTCATCATTAGTCATATCGCCCCACAAATATGGTAGAGTGGCATAAAGCAATGACCATACTGCAAAAGGCACGACAACTCTGATAAGCCGTTTCTTAAAAAATATTTTAACATTGCCAACTACCGGGACCAACAAATATGCAGAAATCATGACAAACAGAGGCACAGAGCAACGGAATGCACTGTCAATCACACTTACCCACCAACCGTCGTCGATCGACCGGATACCAATATTGGAGCCATCAATAAAAAAGAACTCACACGAATGCACTATGATAACCATGAAACAGGCAATCGCACGCATGTAGTCAAGAAATACAATTCTTCTTTCCATAATTTATTTTTTGATTGCAAAATTACAGTTAAATCAGATACTGTGAAATACTGAAATATAACCACAGGTATTATTTTAGTCTTTCGAACCAGTTTCATTACAAAAGATTATTGTTAACTTTGCATGTCTAAAATTTGAGAATTTGGTATGGATATCTTACGAAAGGAACTGAACAGCATCTATGAGTCGCAAAATCTCATGGATGAGGCATTAGACTCCGAAGTGGTCGAGACATGCAAGCAACAAATTGCCTTATGCGCAGATGTTGATGGCAACTGCCGCGTCATCACTGATGCATCGAATGACACTTGTTTTGTATGCGGTTCCCGATTTGGGTATCTGCTCGGAATATCTCCATATATGACAAAGGTAGATTCAAGCGATGAGGATGAAATCTACAACAATATGCATCCGGAAGACTTGGTAGATAAGCGTATGCTGGAATATGAATTTTTCAAATTTGTAGATGCCCTTCCACCCGAAAAGAAATTAGGGTATAAGGCCTCCTGCAGAATTAGAATCAAGGATAGACAAGGAAATTATATGATGGTTGCCAACACCACACAAATTTTTCAGCTCTCCCCTGCCGGAAAAATATGGCTTATCCTCTGCTGCTATGACTTTGCTGATAATAAGGCTGAGAGTCATGGAATTTCCCCGCGTATACTCAATAGTAGTACCGGGGAGTGCATCACTCCAGACTTTTCCGAAAAACGCTCCCTAATCCTCACTGACAGGGAAAAAGAGATACTCAGACTTATAAAATCGGGTAAACTAAGCAAACAGATAGCCGACATATTAGGAATAAGCATCCATACCGTAAACCGTCACCGCCAAAATATACTCGAGAAACTTTGTGTCGGAAACTCTGTTGAAGCCGTTACTGCCGCAACTGCCATGAACCTCATGTAATATGTAATAGCATTATAAACATTACCACTTTGTCGTATAGCTTCCCTTTACTTGAGAAAAGCTAATTATGAATTATGCATTGATTACAAATGGCTATTTTTCAGTATTTCAAGCTAAGAATCTTTGATGTAATTTTGCATCAAAAATTCTTACAATGAAAAATAATTTATTAGTCATTTTATTAATTCTGTTTATATCGCTGTGTGCGACAGCTAAATCTGACAACTTTAATTGGCGTAATGCCACTGTTTACTTTGTCATCACCGATAGGTTTTGCAATGGAGATTCCCTCAATGATGTCAACTATGGGCGTATTGTAGATTACGGATCTGAGCGCCTTAACGCTGCAACTTTCCACGGCGGAGATTTTAAGGGAATACTTCAGAAAGCAAAGGAAGGATATTTCAAGAATTTAGGTGTCGACGTAGTGTGGATGACTGATGTCTATGAACAGATACACGGTTGGATGTCGGGGAGCGGAGCAATAAATGATTTCCCTCATTATGGTTATCACGGATATTATCCCCTCGACTACACCCAGATTGATAAGAATTATGGCACAGTTGCAGAATTCCGAGAATTAGTTGATACACTTCACAATCAAGGAATAAGAGTAATGCTTGGTGCAAATCTTAATGATCCCGGTTATCCAACATTATTGGACGCTGTTCAATATGGGTTTGCAGATACAGGATTAAATGAAGTTCAGGCGGCCACCCACATCCGTGATTGGAATTATGATCGGTTTTTCGAAGGGTGTTTGAACTGGGATGGTTGGTACGATCGGAATTGGATTCGTATGCCCGATGAAGAATGG
>CAZGGB010000130.1:0-7457 GCA_964525115.1 uncultured Sangeribacter sp.
TATAAAATAAAAGTTTGGTTTGTTCAGACAAGAAGTTTTAAATGAAAGAGCCGTGGGGCATCCTAAAATATAATAAAAATATTGTTGCGTATATCGCCAAGTTGTTGTATCTTTGCATTTATTCTATACCTATAATTAACCTAATATCAATTCTTGCATACTAACATTATGAACAAACGAATTCTACTCGCCGTTGGAGCCATCACCGTAATGATGAGTGTTTCTGTTGCATCTGCTCAGGCTCCGCGTCAGACAATAAATGTCAGTCAAGAGCAACTTGAGTCTTACCCAAAAGGCAAGTATGATGCCTCTTGGGAATCTCTTGAATCGAACTATAGCGTTCCTGAATGGTTCAAGGATGCTAAATTTGGAATCTTCATTCACTGGGGGCCTTATACGGTGCCGGCTGCTGGCAGCGAATGGTATCCAAAGCACATGTATAATGGTATTAGTAAGGCTCATCGCGAGAAGTGGGGACCACAGAATAAATTTGGTTACAAAGACTTCATCCCCCTTTTCAAAGCTGAAAAATTCGATGCCGATGAATGGGCTGAACTATTCAAGGCAAGCGGGGCGCAGTACGTGATTCCTACGGCAGAACACCATGACGGTTTTGCTATGTATGATAGCGACCTCACAGAATGGACATCAGTAAAGCATGGTCCGAAACGCGATGTGATAGGTGAACTTTCAAAGGCTGTACGCGATAAAGGAATGAGATTCGGAATCAGCAATCACCGAGTCGAGAACTGGGACTTCATGTATCTAAGTCTCGATCCTGACTCTACTGACTTGTTTGATCCTCAATACGCATCTTTATACGGACCTCCTCAAAAACCGACTGAAAACTCGGGTATGGGCCCATCTGAAGAACATCCCGGTCCTCATCCTCAAAACGATGCGTTCATGAATGAATGGCAGTATCGAGTGATGGAGATTATTGACAAATACCAGCCGGATCTTATATATTTTGACAACGGCATCAACTATCGATCAATGGACCCTTGGAAACTTAATATAGCCCGTTATTATTACAACAGTGCCGATAATTGGGGTAAGGAAGTCTCCATTCAGTCGAAAAGCGATGCATATAAGGCTGGATCTATCCGAGATTTCGAAAGGGAGTCAAGAGCCCCGAAGGAAAGAACAAGTTATTATTGGCAGGTAGATGATCCTATTGGGAATAAGTTCGGATATATAGAAGGCTTGCAGTTGCAAAAGGCAGATGGAATCATACGCAGTCTCATCAACAATATTTCTCGCAACGGCAATCTTTGTCTCAATGTGTCTCCAAAATCTGACGGAACTATTCCTGACGACCAAAAAAAGGAACTTTATGCGGTAGGCAAATGGCTTTCAAAATATGGAGAGGCTGTATATGGCACAAGAGCATATGGAGAAAATAAAGATGGAGACGTAAGATACACATCTAAAGGAAGAAGAAATCTTTATGCTTTCATTCTTAAATGGGATGGAAAGACGACAGAACTTCCGGGGATTAAAGCTTCCGATATCGAGGATATCTCTATCATAGGAGGAGAAAATCTTAAATGGGAAGCCAAAGATGGCAAAGTTTTTGTAGAAACTGCCACTCCTGCTGACGATGGACCTGCAACAGTGCTAAAAATCAAACTCAAATCAGACTTGACAGCTCTTTTCATCGGTGATTCCATCACCGATGGAGGCTGGGGAAGAAGCGCCGGAAAGGCGCTTCCTTCATCTAAACGCAATAAGACAGACAAGAACCATGATTTAGGCCATAGCTATGTGATGCTCTCTTCAGCCAAGATGATGGCAGAAGATCCTAAAATGAAGTGCAACTGGATTAATCGCGGCATTTCAGGAAATACCATTAAGAGTCTCAAGAAGCGATGGAAAGAAGATGTTGTGGATGAAGATCCGGATGTGCTTACAGTAATGGTTGGAATCAATGATGTCTACAAGTACTATAGAGATGGAGGAGTAGAGGATTTCGATGTAATATCATGGACCTCTGATTTTAAAAACATTCTCACACAAGCAAGAAATTCTAATCCTTCATTAAAGATTATACTGATGTCTCCATTCGTGGCTGAAGGAAGATCAGTAGATAGTAAAATTTTCCCTCGTGTGAAGAAATCAATAGATCAGTGTGCCATAAGTGTTAAAGAAATTGCTAAGGAATTCAATGCTGAATATATCGACACCAATGATCTATTTAATTCCTTGACTATGGGCAATCCAGATTCTTCAAGATGGCTTTGGGACGGAATCCATCCAACTCCTGCCGGACATCAACTCATTGCAAATCTTTGGACTGAAAAAGCCAAAAAGAAGAAAATAATCAAAAAATTTAATTAACTTTGTAAAAAACTAACCTATCATAATTTATCAATAATGCGAACATTCACCTTAGCAATGGCTTTATTGCTGTCTTCTAATGCAATGACCGGCATGGTAAGAGCTGCAGAGTCAACTGATATTGCAAGACATGACTTCTTCTATGTGGGGGAGGGAAAGAAGCCTCGTATGTATATAGTGAAAAATGGAGGCGTTGAGTGGGAACATCTCGCTTCAGACAGAAAAGGAGAGATAAGCGATGCTATACTAATGACTGATGGAAATATGCTGATTGCTCACCAATTTGGCATTGCTGAAATATCTCCCGATAATATGACAGTATGGAGCTACGATGCGCCAGAAAATACTGAAATACATACCATACAACCTATTGGAGAAGACAAGGTGCTTTTTGTGCAAAATGGTATGCCGGCAAAAGTCGTAGTTATGGAAATTCCTTCATTGAGGATACTGAAGGAATTCAATCTTCCTGTTTCGGAAAAGGGTTCAGTACATGGACAATTCCGAAATGCACGTCTTACATCACGCGGAACATTGTTGGTGGCTAATATGGGGCTTGGATTCGTGTCAGAATACAACAGCGACGGAAGGGAAATAGACCGTTGGGATATCGCTGGTCCTTGGTCGGTTGCTGAAGTAGGGAAAGCAAACAATCTTTTGATAGTAGGAAAAGGAAGCATAGTTAAGGAAATAGACCGGCATGGGAATACTATATGGGAAAAGCACCTTTCAGATTATGGTGTCACCTCTCCACAGAAAGCCGTTCGACTCCAAAATGGTAACACTATTGTAAATAACTGGTATAATGAGTGGAGCAAGACTCCGATTGATACTCTAAATCCTCCAGTACAGGCAATTGAGATAACACCTGCCGGGGAGATGGTATGGTCGCTTTCTGCTTGGAAAGATCCGGATCTCGGACCTTCAACTACTATTCAACCACTGGATCAGGCTGTCAACCGTAAGCGTATGTTTTTCGGAGAATTCAATCCGGTATCTCCACGACTTTTTGTTGCTCCTAACCAACCAATAGGTAAAGCTGTTGGTGCGGTACCAGGGCGCGTAGCTTGGATTCATGCTCCCGGAGTGGCGACTTGGGATGGAAGGTCAGGACTATGGGTAGAAGATAGATGGAACAATCAGCAACTTGCAGATGAGATGATTCGTCAGACAATCTCTGTGATTGGAGGCAAGAAGGATGCTAAGAAAAGCTGGGATGCTATGTTTCGCAATTTTAATGTGCGACACGGAAAGGGAAACAAAGGTTATCGTAAAGGAGAAAAAATTGCTATAAAGCTAAATATGAACAATGCCATAACCCATCACGATACAATTGAATTGAACTCTTCTCCATTCGTTACTCTTGCTTTGGTTCGTTCGCTTGTGAATGAAGGAGGAGTGAGTCCATCTGATATCATAGTCTGCGAACCAAGCAGAGCTATTACTGATAGCATATTCTTCAAAATCAATAGGGAATTTCCAGAAGTGGTATGCATTGACAATATTGGTGGAGAAGGAAGAGAGAAATGCGAATATTATCCGGAAGCTCTTTCTTATTCTATCGATAACGGAAAGATGGCGCGAGGACTTGCTAAGTGCATAGTAGATGCTGACTATGTGATCAATAGTGCATTACTCAAGACTCATTCCGGACCCGGTGTAACACTTACAGGTAAGAACTGGTATGGTGCTACAGACATCGCATTGCAATGGCGTAAGAATGCACACAATAATGTCAGTCAAGACAAGCGGAATGGGAAACCAGGATATAAGACATTCGTTGACTTCATATCCAATCCTCATCTTGGAGGAAACTGCCTTCTCTTCCTCATTGACGGCACATACGGATCGCGAGACGTCAATGGAGCTCCATATCCAAAATGGCAGAAAGAACCTTTCAACGGAGACTGGGCTTGCTCTATTATAGCCTCTCAGGATCCACTCGCAGCTGATGCCGTAGGCATGGACATTATCATCAGCGAATGGCCGGAATTTGGCAGTCTGAACTATTGTGATGAATATCTTAGAGAAGCTGCTTCTATCCCCAATCCGCCGAGTGGAACAGTCTATATGACAAATGGCAAGCCTCTTACAGAGCCTCTTGGGATTATGGAGCATTGGAATAATCCGAAAGACCGGCATTACGAAGGCATCGACCTCGTCTACCGTAAGATCGAACACCCATGAAAAGATTATTATTTACATTGGTTGCATTGTCGGTTGTAGTATCCACGTATTCAACTGGCATTGCAACTGAACGTATATACCTTTCAGGTACTGGTGAGGGTGACACACGCACCTGGGATTTCTATTGTTCCGACGGCATGAAAAGCAAGAGAAAAAGCAAGATAGAAGTGCCGAGTAATTGGGAGCAACAGGGATTCGGAGCTTATACTTACGGACGTTTCTATAAAACCAAAGGTGCAGTACCGAGCAATGAGTCGGGTAAATACACAACGAAATTCAAAATTCCCGCTGATATGAAAGGGAAGGATTTCAAACTTGTGTTTGAGGGTTCGATGACCGACACTGAAGCATATATAGATGGAAAACCTGTCGGACCGGCGCATCAAGGCGGTTTCACTGAATTTTCATATGATATCACACCTTTCGTAAAACCAGGGAAGATGCAGACTTTGGAAGTGGTGGTGAGCAAAGAGTCCGCTAATAAATCGGTAAATTCTGCTGAAAGAAGGGCTGACTGGTGGCTTTTCGGTGGAATATTCCGTCCAGTGTACATTGAAGTTCTTCCAAAATGCCATATATCCGGATTGAGTATCGATGCTCGTGCGGATGGACATCTGTTTGCAAAAGTTTACGCAAAAGGGGTAGATCCTAAATCTCCAATAAAAATAGAAATACCCGGCCATATACCGCAATATGTAAATGCTGAATATTCAACCTCAGACAGTTGCTATCTCGTAAATGCTTATTATCCCGGAATTTCGACTTGGACACCGGAAACACCTAATCTCCACACTTTAACTTTCTCTTTGGACAATGATAATGGACATAGTGTTACGCAAAAGATAGGATTTAGGACCATTGAATTCAAGCCTAAGGATGGCTTATATTTGAATGGGAGAAAACTTGTGGTGAAAGGTACAAACCGTCATTGCTTCGACCCTGAGACTGGGAGAGCTGTAAATAAATCAAGAAGTATTGCAGATGCAAAACTTATAAAGAGCCTTAACATGAATGCCGTAAGATGCCACTATCCAAGTGACCGGCATTTTCTTGATGCTTGCGATTCGATTGGACTCCTTTATCTTGACGAATTTCCGGGTTGGCAAACTCATTATGACGATACCACGGCAATGAAGCTTTTACCGGAGTTTGTCAAACGCGATGTCAATCATCCATCGGTGTTCATTTGGGCAAATGGTAATGAAGGAGGATGGAACACCTGTGTAGATTCACTTTTTGCGGAATATGATATTCAGCATAGAAAGGTGATACATCCATGGGCAGACTTTGATGGAATAGATACCCACCATTATCCCGCTTATCAGACCGGGACTTATCGTTTGAATAAAGGATCCAATGTGTTTATGCCAACAGAGTTCCTTCACGGCCAATATGATAAAGGGCAAGGTGCCGGATTGGAGGATTTCTGGGATAATTGGAGTAAGTCTCATCTTTTTGCAGGTGGATTTTTATGGGCTTTTGTGGATGAAGCAGTAAGGCGTACGGATATGCCTACAGGAAAATCTTTTGGTAGAAAATTCGGAGATGTCGGTTTTGACATAAAAGAATGCATTCTTGACAGTGATGGACCTAACGGACCGGATGGATGCTTTGACCCATATAGACAACCGGAAATGAGTGCGTATACAATAAGAGACGTTTGGAGTCCTATTTATATTCAGTCGCTCAATATCACTCCATCATTTGATGGAAAAATCCCTGTCGAAAATCGTTGGATATTCACTAAGTTAGATGAGTGTAATATGCATTTTAAGACATATCGCTGTGATTATGAAAAGATGACAGAAACGTATAATGGCATTGTCGATCTTCCTCCTATAGAACCTGGCGAACGAGGATATGCAACATTTATGCTTCCAAATAACTTTTTTGATAATGACATTCTGGAAATTTCGGCATACGCGCCCGATGGGAGAGAGGTGTGCATGTGGAGATCCTTCATTAGGAATCCAATTATAGAAGACGATAATAAACTTAGAAAAAATGTTAAGGTGTCTTTCAATTCAGATGGAATGATAGAAGAAATCACCAAGAATGACATTTTGATACCACTTTCAGGTGGTCCGATTCCGGTTGGAATGAAAGCCGAATGTTATTCCCATTCTCACAGAATAGAGTCTGATGGCAGGGAAGTCGACGTATTTCATTATAAAGGAGGTATCGACAGCATAAAGTGGACTCTTTATCCTGATGCCAGACTTGAGATGGACGCTGTTTTATTGAATTCTCCCAATGGGAACGGTTATAAGGGGAATTTTATCACGGAAGAAGGTGGCTGGCAGATAGGGCTGTCTTTCTCATATCCGGAAAGCATTGTGGACAGCGTAAGATGGATTGGAAATGGACCTGGAAGAGTGTGGCGAAACCGTGAAAGGGGGATGATGCCCGGATTATGGTCAAAAAAATACAACAATACTGTAACGGGACAATATGGCACATCATCACCACCTGTATATCCAGAATTTAAGGGACATCATGCAGACGTGAGATATATGAAAATATTCTCCCGGGATGACAATGGTTTTTCATTTACTACAGACAATGAACGTCTTTACGTACGCCTTTTCACTCCGGAGGAGCCGGATAAACCAAATCAAGGCGAAATAACAGGCGCAGATCACTTATCTAATGCCTCTCAGCCAACAGTTAAGAAGGAAAAGACGATGGTGAAATTTCCGGATGGCGACATTTCGTTTCTGCTTTCCATTCCTCCAATAAGAAGTTATAAGCCTCTTGAACAACAGGGACCTCAGTCGCAACCCGATGAGATACGTATAAAGTCGGGTGATGAAGGATTGAAAATACATATAGTTTTTGATTTTGAGTAGAAATATGAATACCAATAGACGAATAGATTTGTTGACTCAAATACTTTCTTTTTTCGTCACAATTATATTGTCTCCTCTTTA
>CAZGGB010000131.1:0-7277 GCA_964525115.1 uncultured Sangeribacter sp.
ATGAAATCGAATTAGAAGATGACGACGACTTCCTCTTCCTCGACCTCGATGACCGTTTCGCCTAATAAAATACAGTAATATCTTCTTCATAAAACGCTTGCTAACAATACATTTGAACAGTAAATATTTACATTAGTTTGAACGGTAAGCTATTATGTCTCCGCGAGGAAATACGGGTAGGATGAATTAACTTTGTGGCCATATTCCAACAAACGAGATTATGGACACATCAAAAAAGTATTACGAGGACAAGATCCGCGACTTCAACAAGTACAGGATAGACAAAAGACTTTCCCAATTAATCATTAATATTTTATCATTAATCATTGGGAAAATTCCTGACAGAGGCGGTGCAGACAAAGCTGAAGATTGAATGAAAGAGGATGACAAGGCAACGGGCAGTGCCGCTCAGGAGCTGGAAAAAGCCATCAATGACACCTACCATCTTGTTGTCGGATGTCTGGAAACACTGAACGCCAAGGCTGCCTCCCTGATAAAGGATATAAAATCCGGGAGGCTGACCTGAGAAAACACTGAATTTTTAAACTATTTTATACCTGATTATGTGTAAAAACATTGATCCTTCCGTAAATTCTGCACTCACGAATCTTTGTTATATCATTAATCGACTGGCAGACAATAGCAATATCTGCAAGACAATCTCTGTCGCAGGTGCAGGCGCCTTCGTAAGCTTTACAGATGACCCTTCTAATGGTCAATTTTGGTTTCTTTTTTTCCTTATCTGCATTTTAGCGTTCAACGACGGTCTTTATATGGGTCTGAAAGAGGATCTTCAAACCGTTGCCGACAAATTGTCAATTGCTGCTGTAATCAACCCTAAGTCTATTATAAATCCTTTTGACATAAAACTACTTAGAAAATTGGATCTCAACAAAGTTTCGACTGAGATTCCTGTACCTTATAAAATTGGTGGTGATCAAAATGTCAATACTCAACCTGAACAGAATATCAAAAAAGGTTGGAAAAAATTTAAACGGGATGCAAGAACTGCTAAAAATGGCTTTTGTACTATTACTACCTGGCCTTTTTATACTATAATTCTCGTTGGTATGCTCGTCTATAAATATTGGGATGACATTTGGAATTCCTTTTCTAATTGGTGTAATACTATTTTCTAATTGGTGTAACATTATTTAAGTTTTATCTGTTTTCATATGAATGCATCTTCTGTGCCTATATCGCTTACCTTCAAGATTGGCGACGAGTCTTTCCCAACCGTCATGTCTGAAAAAGATGCCCTGAAGTCTCCTTTTGCCGATACCATCAAGCGAGCAAAGGATAAATTCTATAATATTGCTGAAAGCCTTTCTATTGTCAGAGATGAAAGATTTAAGAAAAATTGGTTGACAGAGACTCCAAGCAATATGATTGCTCTTTTAGGCGACCGGGGGTCGGGAAAAACTTCCTGCATGCGCACTTTAATAAAGATTTTAAACGATGAGCAGAATGCTGATGGAGCTCAGCCCCTAAAGAAATGGCTTTTTTCTGATGAAATTGATCCTTCTTTCTTCGATGAAAATCACAATATATTGCAACTCTTTGTCGGTTCTCTTTTCGGTATTTACAAAAGAGATATAAAAGATTTACAGAAAAAGAACCGTTCTGATCAGGAAATTCTCAGATGTATTCACGAAAATTTCAGAAATGTAAAGGCAGCTCTCAGTTATCTTGACGACCACAGATTGAAAGAAGATGATGACGAGTATGAGATTGATGCACTCAGACATCTTGATGAGGGTGGTAAGATCAGAGTCATTCTTAAAGATCTAATTGATAAAATCCTTAAATATGAGAATAAGGATTTTATTGTCTTGAGTATCGATGATCTTGATTTGAACATCAGTCAGTCTTATGAAATGATGGAACACATCAATAAGTTCTTGAGACTCCCTAATGTCATCATTCTTATTGCTGCAAAATATGTACAACTCTTCAACAGCATTTGCCTTAATCTCTCCGAGTCCTATAAAAATATCGATTATAGGGTGTCTCATAAAGATATTGCATTGATGGCAGAGAGATACCTTAATAAAGCTATTCCTCTCACCAATCGATTTCCCATGCCCGAGACTGAGTCTTATATGGATTCAACTCTAATAATTATTGATAAGAACGGTAAACAGGTATATGATGCGTATGAACCGGTAGTTACGAAAGTTCCTTCTTTGATTTTTGAAAAAACAAGATTCCTATTCTATAATTCTACTGGTGTGCCTAGCAGAGTGATTCCAAGAAATCTCAGAGATCTCAGGATGTTGGTGACTATGCTTGTCAATATGAAGCCCATTGATAGCAAAAACAACGATAATTTTGATGTCATTAAAGAGCAAAATAAGCAGCAGTTTAAAGATTATTTCTTTACTGAATGGCTGGGGGTAATTGATCCTGACTATCGCACTTTTGCTACAAGTCTTCTTGAAGAGGAAAATATTGCAAAAATTAATAAGTTTGTAATCAGCAATCTTTACGATATCTTCATTTCAAAGACTGAGAAGATCGATGATATTAGAAAAGAAATTGAAGAAATCAAAAGACTGACAAAAACTGACTCTTATTCCCTTGAACGTCTTCTTCTATTTGATATTCTAAATCCTGCAAATTCTTACTGGAATGTATCTATTGGAGATGTGGTTTTTATCATCAACTATATCAAGAAGAAAACTGATTCTAACAATACACTTGACCTCCTCTTCTTCATTGAATCTTTCTATTCAATGAAACTTTATGAGACTTATGATGACCTAACGAGTTATACCGACGATCAAGGATACATACCTGAATATGAAGAGAGGTCAGACGCTCCTGAACTTAAGAATGATATTAAAGCGGATGTGCCGGATTTCTTTAAGCTTGTGGGGGGATCCTTCTTTGCTTTGACAGGTGACTATTTCACTCCCCTCCCTTCACACGGCTTTGTATCACAGTCTCGAGAAATATCTTTGGTCAATGCCAAGTTTCTAAAAGATGAAATTAAGAGAATTGAGGCGGATTATAAAAAATATAAGGAGGCTAACAAGAATCCGGAAATCCTTCCTGATGATTTTTACAAAAGACTCAGATTTTGCGAATTTTTTATGCTATGCATAAGTCATAGACAAGATCAGAAAATTTCTGATAAGAATCCGAGGCTTATTAATGAGCCGGTGTATTTCAAGCATTTTGGTAATAATGCCAAAAATCTCGTTTTCAATATCGGAAGCCCTTTTGTTAATGCAATTTGCCCGGAATTTGCCTACAACAGATTCAGCGACAAAATTTATGAAATTGCAAAGGAGTTCAAATATTCTCTTGTAAATAGGATGATACGATTAAACACAAGAGAAAAGAATAATCAAACTTGGGAACTGATGTCGAAAGCTGCCATTCGAAATATGGAAGTGCTTGAGGATCTTACTTCTTGGCTTCACGACCGAAGGGAAGACAATAAACCAAACGGTAAGGACCTTGTGGGTGTACTTTTGAATTTTTATGGTCATCTTGACTTTAACAAGGATTTTGACTCCTCTACAAAATATTTCGTCAAAACATATGATAAAACCGGGAATAAAGCCGATGACGATTATTATTATATAGATTTTTCAGTTATTTCGATTCTTAATAAAGTATTAAACGAGTTTTATCCTAAAAGTAAAAAAAGTTTCGAACAAATGACCGATAAGGAGAATAAGGATTGGAAAGAAACAATAAGGCTTGCCGGAGAACGATTAAATTTATTCAATGCCATTTTCTCCTACAACGATATTTTCCAACATAAAATCACTTATTATTATGATGAAATTGCTGAAGTTCTGAATAATTTCTTGAGTCCGAAGAGTGTAAGCAAGATGATGGGTCCTAATACAAATCAAAATTTTTCTATGATGCAATTGGCTGAACTTTTGGCTAAAATCAGAATTGAATATAAGTTGGATTTTACGCTGAGACTCCCTTTGAGCCTTAGACTTTATTATCAGAACTGTCTTAATATTGAAATTCATAATTCTTTACAGCCTTTATCAGAGCATAAATTTGATTTGGAAACAGATCTTAAAAATTTAGAAGCTGAAAAATCTGAAATTTTAGCAGAGTTTTCTGATCTACGAGAAGAAAGGTCTCATCTTGAGAAAGATAAGAGATCAAGACCCAAGAGGTTGGCAGATCTTGAAAAACAAATTGCAAGTGTACAAAATCAGTTGAATATCGCATCAGATCGTATTTCTTTTGGTGCGACAAGCAGCTCTGAATTAAATAGATTGAATAAAGATGAAGATTCTGCTAAAATCAGACTTTTCGATCTACAGGCTGAGATCAATGAACTTAGGGATCTCGATAAAAAACACTCTTCGATGATTGAAGACATTAACAAAAAATTGAATTCAACAAGTAAAAAACTTAAAGACATAGAAAAAGCTATAAGAGATAATAAACTTGAACTTGAGAATCTCACAAGATCTATTCAGAACAAAGAAGACAACCTAAAAAAAACAGTTACTCTTGAATACTTGGAAGTTTAGACCCAAGTTCCCTTTCTAATAATTTTCCTTATCCAATAACCCCAAATGGATCTTATAAGGGCATTTACTGAAGTGACTTTCTCGAGGGTGGCTCGTAGATGGCTTAGAAAAAATCTGAATTTTTCAGATCTTTCTGAGCAATCGTTTTTCCCTTTAGATCTTAACACTTTTCTCGACGAAGCAAGGATCTACCATCCACAACTCTCCGATAATAGCTTGAGTTTAATATACAAACTGGGTTATGACGAATGGTGTAGATTCGGGTATGAAGCTCTGTGCTCGGACGAAATTAATATTTTTCAGTCACTGGCTTTTCTCACTAATCAAATTCTTGAAGAGAGAAATGACGTGCCTGTCGTTCATTTCAAAGATTTATTCCGTTGGAGAGAGATAACTCAATTACTGGGAGAGGACCTACTGACATGCAGTTTCCTTGCTTTTAAAGATGTGTCTTTGCCTTCTTCTCAAAGAAGTTCATTTAGCTGGCCTTCTGTAATTCATAACGATAATACTAATCTCAACTATCTTTTTAGAAAGAATGGTCTATGCGAACTCCACAGCCACCTCAAAGCTTCTTCGAATACTTTTGAAATCACATGGGTATGCCTGATGAATCATATCAGTGGTCTTCATAAGCATTTTGAGTATATTGCAGATAAGCATGAGCCTTCTATTAAAGAAGAATTGGGTGCTTCTATATATGATTACGTTGAGAAGGCTACCAGATTAAGATGGACAATTTACCAATTTCTTAAGTCTGATCAGACAAATTTGGATCTTGAGAGAATAAATGACACTCCAGACAGTGATTCTGTAGATGCCAAGACCGAAGCTGAGCGTTTATCTTTGGATGACAACTGGATTCCTGACTATATTATTTCTGACAATAATTCTCCGATGGCAGTCTATGCAGGTGAGCGTAAATTCCTTTATCTTGCTTTTCTTGATATTTTCAAATTTAATGATCCTATTCTCACTTTATTACTTTATGAGTATATCCTAACTAAAAGTTTGCTTCGTTCTTATTTTATCCAGATAAACAATAATATAGGTTTTTCAAACTTTAAAAGATTTCAAGATGTTAAGAATGCATTACTCACAAGAAATTACAACGAGCTGATTGAATCACTCCCACTATGGGAAGCAAAATATCAAAATTTTACCCAAGTATTTGAAACTCGTATTGCCCCCCTGAAGAAAAAGAAGAATTTCATTCGTCAGATTCTTCGCATCAACAAGTTCAATTCTGACAAAGGGGAAATTAACGAGATGGATACCCGCGATATCCTAAATTATCAAGACTGGCTCGTGATTTTTCATTTCCTGAAACGAGGCGAGAATGACTCTTCTTCTCGACTGAGAAACTTCAAAGCGCGGAAAGACTCAAAAAAAGCAGTAATACTTCTTTCTGACATGAGTAAGCTAAAACCCGATTCAGGTATCGACGCAGCAAGCTCTGAATTTGCCGCAAGACCGGAAGTATATGCTCAGGCTTTTCGATTTCTTAGGCATTATGGCTTTA
Organism: uncultured Sangeribacter sp.; assembly: GCA_964525115.1. GTDB lineage: Bacteria > Bacteroidota > Bacteroidia > Bacteroidales > Muribaculaceae > Lepagella. The sequence continues at coordinate 6,037 of CAZGGB010000131.1, forward strand.
ATGCAACATTTCATGCTGGGGAGGATTTTTATGATCTCGCTGACGGTCTTAGAGCTATTGATGAAGCCATTACCTTGCTTGATATGTGTTCTTCAGATAGAATTGGACATGCGCTTGCCCTCGGCATGAATGCAGCGGATTACTACGCTGAACGTCATAATGTTGCGGCTTTGCCAAAGCAATGGATGCTTGATAACGTAGTTTGGCTCTTTATGAAATCTAAAGAATTCGGAATAAGTGCTGATACTGAGACTGATTGGTTTCTAATTGACACTTATAAAAGGCTTGTTAATGAGATTGGATATCGAAGAAATGATGAAGATATTCCGGATATTTCCGACTACTGGGAAGCCATGGCTCTGCGTGGGGATGATCCTAATTGGTATTTAAGTTCTTCAGAAACATCTTGTACAGGGAGTGAGGATGCTGATTCATGGGATTTCTATTCCTTGCTCAGGTCTGATCGGCTTGATCGTATACGAAAATTCAATCGAAAGGCTCGGCAGCTTTATATAGACTACCATACAAATTCAGAAATCAAATCGAAAGGAAATCTAGTACGCGTTTTTGAACTGCCCACTCGATATAATGAATTTATAACTCAAATGCAGGATGCAATGATCAAGTTTATTTGTAAACGTCAGATATGCATTGAGTGTTGTCCCTCCTCTAATGTTAGAATAGGGCGGCTTAAACGCTTTGACGCACATCCTATTATCAGATTCATGCCTGTAGATCCAAACGAAACAAGATATCAATTGAACGTTACAGTCAACACCGATGATTTAGGTGTTTTCTCCACTTCTCTTCCAAATGAATACTCTCTATTGGCTCTTGCTTTAATGAAAATGCATAAAGAAGATGGTAGCCATCGATTTTCAACCCAAGAAGTATATGACTGGATAGAACGACTTATTCATAATAGCCATAAATTCACGTTCTTAAATCATCCATTTAATTATTCAGTTCCCTCTACCCCCTGAGTAAGCCAACTAATAAATTCCATCCAGAAACCTGACTCCAGAATACTTACTTCTGAAAACTTATAACTGACAACGACGATAGGAAGACTAATAACAGACAAAGACGAAAACTATATAAAAATATGAAAACAGCTCTAATCACCGGTATTACGGGCCAGGATGGCTCCTACCTTGCCGAACTTCTCATAGAGAAAGGCTACGATGTGCACGGCACAATCCGCCGCTCCTCCGTCGATTTCCGCGAGCGTATCGCCCACC
>CAZGGB010000132.1:0-7256 GCA_964525115.1 uncultured Sangeribacter sp.
GTCTGCGTTATGAGCATGTGAAATTTGATTATTATGAGATGGGGCTTCTTCAAGATGGACAGAGCAAGACCTACAATAATGTATTTCCCTCACTCAACATCGCCACGCAAGTTGGCAAAGTCAGGATGGGGCTTAATTATACCGGCAAGACAGTACGCCCGGGATACGGTCAACTTGATGGTGCAATCAGCTATATCAACCGTCTCACTTACGAAACAGGTAATCCTTATCTGAAACCAACGAAATTGCAGACCGTGGAATATATGGCGCAATGGCGTCGCTTCTTCGCCCAGCTCTCCTATACCTACTTCAAGGACGGAGTGTATCATGTCACCGAGCCTTACGGTCCTGATGGGGAGGCTACAATAATCCGTACAGCAAATCTTGATCACCGGCACTATTTTCAGGCATTCGTAGGGGGCAATTTCCAGGTTGGAGTATGGCAACCTAAAGTGAATGTCGGTATGATGAAGCAATGGCTTACTTTACCGGTCAATGGTGAGCCAATGAATATGAACACCCCGATTTTCATGTTCCAATGGCAAAACTCGGTACATCTACCTTTTGACATCTTGCTTAACGTTGATGCGCAGCTGATGACACGAGGTTGGGATAACAATACACGCCTGACAAATACACCGTGGTACGTCAACGCCAAACTCTACAAAGGATTTTTCAAAGATGCTTTCAGCGTGACAGTCGAGACTAAGGATCTTTTCGACACTGCAAAAAATAACATTTATCTTTGTAGTGATGCCGTTCAGATTCATCAGAAAGATTTCTCTCCTGGACGTTCCGTAATGCTGACACTGCAATATCGCTTCAATACAACGCGCAACCGCTATCATGGTACTGGCGCAGGCAATTCAGAAAAATCACGCTTTTAAAATATATCAAGCAAGAAGTGGAAGCCCTCGGTCACTGGCATAAGGCATTTTGTAATACGCGGAATTATTCTTGTGCAATCCTTTGATATTATGGCATAGAAACGCGTTATATAGCGACTAAGTGCCTTTTTATTTGAAGAGATCTGAGTGTCGTCGCATGAATTCGGAAATAGTGATTGCAGTGGCAGCTGCAACATTCAATGACTCTGCATGCGGTCCGGTTGCAAAACTTGGGATGAGTAGAGGAAGATTTACCCTCTTTCGTATTTCTTCGCTCAGTCCGTTGCCTTCGTTGCCCATGACTACAAAAGCAGGCAAAGACAGGGGGGTGGTGTAAATATCCGTGCCGTCAAGAAGTGTGCCGCATACGGGTATGTCGGGATTAGAATTAATGATTGACATTAAATCAGACTGAAAGATACGGACCATCCCTATGGCTCCCATCGAAGATTGAATAGCCTTTGGATTGAAAGGATCGGCACATCCGGTGCCAAGAACAACACGTGCAACCCCAAACCATGATGCTATTCGAAGAATAGTACCAAGATTTCCCGGATCTTGGACGGCATCAAGCATAAGTGTCAATCCTTCTGAGAAGTTTTCCTCTTCTATTTCAATGTCCTTTGGCATGCGGAATACAGCGATGATTTCGGGCAGTGACTGAAATTGCGACAACTCCCGCATTTCTGAGTCTGAGACATAATAAAGAGGAAACTTTTTATATGATTCAATATCGGTATTTGCCGATTCACGCAATATGATAGCCTCCGGAGTGAAAAAATGAAATGTATCTGACACGCATTTCGTACCCTCAGCAATAAAAAAGCCTAATTTCTCTCGCTGCTTGCGAGAACTTAGGCGAGAATATAGATTCAATTTCGTTTTTGATAGGTTCATAATGCAAATTTAAAAAAAAATTATGGGATAAGTGGTTTCTAATCGAAAAAATTAGTAATTTTGTAGTGATAAAACGAAAACAGTATGAAATATATAGGTGCTCATGTAAGTACTGAGGGAGGAGTGGCAAACGCCCCCCTTGAAGCTATAGCTATAGGGGCAAGAAGTTTTGCGCTTTTCACCGGAAGCAGCAACCGCTGGACTTCAAAGGCTATTTCTGAAGATGAAGCGAATGCTTTTAAAGAAAATTGCAGAAGAGGAGGATTTACATCTGCACAAATACTTCCTCATGACAACTTCCTTATTAACTTGGGTAGTCCTGATCCACAGAAGCTGCATCTTAGCAGAAAATCATTTTTAGAGGAAATGCAGAGATGTGAGCAACTCGGTCTCACGATGCTGAATTTTCACCCCGGTAGTCATGTCAATGAAATAGAAGAGGAAAAATGCCTTGACCTCATTGCGGAGTCTATAAATATTACTTTAGAGAAGACTTCGGGTGTTACTGCCGTGCTTGAATCTACAGCTGGTCAGGGTAGCAATCTTGGTCATCGCTTCGAGCATCTTGCTCGAATAATCGACAAAGTTGAAGACAAGTCGAGAGTCGGAGTTTGTATCGACACTTGTCATACATATTCTGCAGGATATGATCTTGCAGATGAAGCCGGGTATTATCATACTTGGAAGGAGTTTGACGAAGTAATAGGAAAGGACTATTTAAGAGCGCTCCACCTTAACGATGATATGCGTAAGCTTGGCTCAAGAATTGACCGACATGCTGAAATAGGTAAGGGGACTTTGGGATTATCTTTTTTCAAAAGATTAGTCAACGATCCTCGATTTGACAATATGCCAATCATCCTCGAAACTCCGAATCCTGCAATATGGCCGGAAGAGATCAAACTTCTCTATCAGATGATAGAAAAGTAAGGTAGATATTTTTATATGGTATAATTTGTAATATAAAACCTTATACATCAAAAGACTAAGACAATGGCAAATCAAAAACCGGATCTTGGCTTCTGGAAATTGTGGAATCTCAGTTTTGGATTCTTTGGTGTCCAGATAGCCTATGCACTCCAGAGTGCAAACATATCGCGAATCTTTGCGACCTTGGGCGCTGATCCTCATTCGCTCAGTTATTTTTGGATTCTACCTCCACTCATGGGTATAATAGTGCAACCAATAATTGGAGTGGCTTCCGACCGCACATGGTGTCGACTCGGAAGGCGTCTTCCATATCTACTATTAGGAGCTCTGATCGCAGTGATCGTAATGTGTCTGCTGCCAAATGCAGGAAGTTTCGGGCTTGCTGTCAGTGGTGCAATGGTGTTTGGATTCATAGCATTGATGTTTCTTGACACTTCAATCAATATGGCTATGCAGCCATTCAAGATGCTTGTTGGCGACATGGTCAATGAGAAGCAAAAGGGACTGGCTTACTCAATACAAAGTTTCCTTTGTAATGCCGGTTCTCTTGTGGGATATCTCGCTCCAATAGTCTTAACTGCCATTGGAATCAGCAATGTTGCTCCTAAAGGAGTTGTCCCTGCTTCAGTGACTTACTCATTCTATATTGGAGCTGCAGTGCTTATTCTTTGTGTGATCTATAGCTTTGTGACTATAAAAGAAATGCCTCCAGCCGAATATGCTCGTTTCCATGGTATTGATGCTTGCAAGACTGAAAAGAGAGAGAAATTCAATCTGATGAAATTGCTAAAAGAAGCACCTTCCACTTTCTGGAGTGTAGGTCTTGTGCAATTCTTCTGCTGGTCAGCTTTTCTCTTCATGTGGACTTACACAAATGGAGCTATAGCCGGAAGTGTGTGGGGGACTCATGATGTAGCATCAGAAGGATATCAGGAGGCAGGAAACTGGGTTGGTACGCTTTTTGCGGTACAGGCTATTGGTTCAGTGCTCTGGGCTGTTGTTATTCCAAGATTTAAAAGTCTGAAGACCGTATATATTGTCAGTCTTCTTCTTGGAGCAGCGGGATTTATTTCCACGATATTCTTCACTGATAAGTATTTACTCTTTATCAGTTATTTGCTTATAGGATGCGCTTGGGCAGCAATGCTTGCACTTCCTTTTACAATTTTGACGAATTCGTTGAAAGGTGAGAACATGGGAGCTTACCTTGGCCTTTTCAATGGCACTATCTGTCTTCCACAGATTGTAGCTGCTGCACTTGGCGGTGTTCTACTTTCGCTTCTTGGTGGAAATCAGAGCTATATGCTTGTTGCAGCGGGCGTCCTTCTCGTTTTGGGCGCTGTTGCGGTAGGCTTTATTAAACTGACATATGCTGAAAAAGATTCATAATGTCAAAGATAATCGATTATAAAGGTGTTGAGATTCATCGTGCTGAGAAATCAGTGCTGAAAGATATTTCTTTTTCTATTGGAGAAGGGGAGTTCTGTTATCTTGTCGGACGTGTAGGTAGTGGCAAAAGCTCATTGCTCAAGTCTATGTATTCAGAAGTTCCGATTTTTTCTGGAGTAAAAGCAGATGTGCTTGATTTTGATCTTCTTAATATAAAGAAAAGGCAGATCCCATATCTTAGAAGAAATATAGGTATCGTATTTCAAGATTTTCAGTTGCTTCAGGATAGGTCAGTATATGAAAACCTTTCTTTTGTGTTGAAAGCTACAGGATGGCACAACAGATCGGAAATGGACCAACGAATAGAAGATGTGCTAATTGATGTGGGAATGAATCATAAGAGCTACAAGATGCCACATGAATTATCTGGTGGCGAGCAACAGCGAATAGTCATTGCCAGGTCGCTCCTTAATAATCCGAAGCTGATACTTGCTGATGAGCCTACCGGTAATCTTGACCCACAGACCGGAATCACAATTGTAAGCTTACTTCATAGCCTTGCCGACAATGGACATTCCGTATTGATGGCTACCCATAATCTTCAACTTTGTGAAGATTTTCCGGCACGCGTGCTCCGATGTAGAGATACGGAACTCGTTGATGAAAATTGAGAATATTCATTAAAAAATATGTCGTGATTCCATTCACGACATATTTTTTTATCATTTGTTCAATTTTTTCGTTGAGCAGTCTTAATTTTTATTAGGTTTTGATTTCTTTATTCAAAAAAAATGATTAAATTTGCAAAAAAATTAGGAAGAGAGGAGTTATTTGAACTTTCTCTCATCCAAATATCATGAAATGATCAATCATTAGCATTCATAACAAGCTATTTAATTATGGCAGAAAAGAAAGAAAAACTGTTTGACATGTTCCCGCCTGTATCCACAGAAGAATGGATGGCGAAGATCAATGTCGATCTGAAAGGCGCAGACTTCAATAAGAAGCTCGTATGGCGCACCAACGAAGGCTTCAATGTCATGCCTTTCTATCGTAAGGAAGATATAGAAGGTCTTCCATCAGTTGGCTCAATGCCCGGCCAGTTCCCTTACGTAAGAGGCACAAAGACCAATAATGACTGGCTGATCCGCCAGCAGATTCTTGGCACAACAGCAGAGGAAATTAATTCCAATGCTAAGCATGCAATTGACAAAGGTGTTGAATCTCTTGGAATCAGCATGCGTGGCCTTGAGGCTTCTGACCTTGCATCAGTGCTTGAAGGTATTGATTTGAATAAGGTGGAAGTGAATATCATTTGCTGCCCTCGCAAGGCTGAAGAGATGGCTAAGGCTCTTGTTGATCTCGTTGAAAAAGCCGGTGCTAAAGATACTTTCAAGGGAAGCATTGGTTTCAATCCTTTCAAACGTCTTCTCAAGCACGGTCTTGAATTCCCGAAAGACCTCAAAGAAACTGCTCTCGCAGTTTATAAGGCTGTAAAACCGGTTGAGGGTCTCCGCTGCTTTGCTGTAGACAGTTTCCTTCTTAATAATGCAGGCGCTTACATTACTCAGGAACTCGGTTATGCTTTGGCATGGGGTGCTGAATGGATGACCCTTATGACAGAGGCTGGTCTTACTCCTTGTGAAGTCAACAAGCGCATCAAATTCAATATGGGCATTAGCTCCAACTATTTCATGGAGCTTGCTAAATTCCGCGCTGGACGTATGCTTTGGGCTGAAATCGTCAAGGCATATGGAGCAGATGAAGAATGCTGCAAAATGGCAGTTCACGCTGTGACAAGCGAGTTCAATATGACCATTTATGATGCTCATGTAAATCTTCTCCGCTCTATGACAGAGACTATGAGCGCAGCCCTTGCTGGTGTTGACTCAATTGAGACTCTTCCGTTTGATCTTGTATATACTACTCCTGATGAATTCAGTGAGCGCATTGCTCGCAATCAGCAGCACCTTCTCCGCGATGAGTCACATCTTGATAAGGTCGTAGATCCGGCTGGTGGTAGCTATTATATTGAGACTCTCACTTGCTCTATAGCAGCACAGGCTTGGAAAGTTTTCAATGAAGTTGAGGATAACGGAGGCTTCTATGAAATGCTCAAGAAGGGTGAAATTCAGGCTAAAGTGAACGAAAGCGGAGTGAAGCGTCATCTTGACGTTGCTCGCAGAAAAGAAATTCTTCTTGGCACCAACCAATATCCAAACATCAATGAGATGGCTCTTGATAAGATCAAGAAAGATGGATGTGCTTGTGGATGCGGATGCAAAGAAGCTGAAGATGGCGCTGTAGAATATCTTAACTTTGATCGCGCAGCAAGTCAGTTTGAACAGCTCCGTCTTGATACTGAACGCGCTGCAAACCGTCCGAAAGTATTTATGCTTACTATCGGTAATCTTGCAATGCGTCTTGCTCGTGCACAATTCTCCGGCAACTTCTTTGGTTGTGCAGGCTATGAAATCATCGACAACAACGGCTTTGCAACAGTTAAGGAAGGTGTTGATGCCGCAATTGAGAAGGGTGCTGATGTCGTAGTGCTTTGCTCAAGCGATGACGAGTATGCACAATATGCTCCTGAAGCTTTCAAAGAACTTGACGGCCGTGCAATGTTCGTTGTTGCAGGTGCACCGGCATGTATGGAAGAGCTCAAGGCTCAGGGAATTGAAAACTTTATCCACGTTCGTGTCAATGTGCTTGACACTCTCGTGGACTTCAATGCGAAACTCCTCAAATAATCCGCCAACATGAGACCGAATTTTAAAGAAATAGATATTAATAAGGTAGTGACTCCCGCCGCTGCCGCTCCGGTGGAGAAAGGGGAGGAATGGCTCACCGCGGAACTTATTCCCGTAAAGCCAATCTATACAAAAGAGGATCTTGAAGGTCTGGAACACCTTGACTATGTAGCAGGTCTTCCTCCGTTCCTCCGTGGCCCATACAGTGGAATGTATCCGATGCGTCCTTGGACCATCCGTCAGTATGCCGGATTCTCTACCGCTGCTGAGTCAAATGCATTCTATCGTCGCAACCTTGCTTCCGGCCAGAAGGGCCTTTCCGTAGCATTCGACCTTCCCACTCACCGTGGATATGACGCAGATCACGAACGTGTGGTTGGCGACGTAGGTAAAGCAGGTGTGT
>CAZGGB010000133.1:0-7205 GCA_964525115.1 uncultured Sangeribacter sp.
GTTTAGATTGATTCTTAGATAGGTTATTTCTTTCTAAAATGCAAAAATAACAAAATTTTCCATCATATGCAAATAATATGGAATTTAATTTAAATTAGACCCCAACTGCGTATATGAAGTATCTTATTATATTGCAGTTGGGGTCTTGAGAAAATAGTATGTCTATCATTCTGACAGTATCAACGCGCGTTGACGAATGAGAGGTTTTCTTGTCACTATATGGAGAATGACAGAATTACGCGCTGGTAGAAATTGAAGTGGGAGGGAGCGATGTTGAAGTCGAGCGATGCTTTAAGCGACATAAATTTACGCTTCAAGAAGATCACCGATGCAGAGGTCCGGTTGTAGAGAGAGGCAGCATAGTAAGGTTCACCTTGGTCGAGAATATAGTTGTATCTTCCGTATAAAGGGAAAAGTTTGCCTCCAGCATAGAAGGTGTTCTTGAATTCAAGGAATTTCCATGCGATGTCAAAGTCTGCCCATATTCCAATTGGAGTTCTCCATTCTCTGTCGCCTCGATCGCGGGTAAGATCTCCAAGAATGCCAACGCGAAGAGTACAAGAGTCAAGCGGAGATGCTGAAACAATATTGTCTATATTGATACCTACATATGGATTAAATAGCAGATTGTCAATTACGTGTTGATCTGTGTTCCCTGATTTGTCAAGAGCAAGATGATTCATCATAGCCAGTCCTCCCCAAAGGAATTTTTCTCCGGCGTGGTATCTTTCTCCAGAGGCGATGATGTTGAAAGCCTCACGTTGTGTCATGGTTTGCATGCCGCGCCAGTCAAGGAAGGCTTGGAAATAACCCTTCTCATTGCGATAGCCGATCATGGCTCCACGGATATTGCGCTGTGTGTATTTTACAGAATCATTCCAGATGTAGTTTGGCATCTCGGCATACAGTTGATCCCTGCCAAACATTCCCATAGCAAACCGAAGTCCTTTTGATTGATAGCGATAATATACAGTAGGCGACAGTCGATAACCTTCCCATTCGCAACCGATTGGTTGAGTCCACACTACTCCGGCTGCTATGCGATGACGGTCATCGTAAAGGCTGATTCCAATTTCCGGTGCAAGTTGGGTTTGGAAAAAAGTCTTTGCGGGAGCATACTTATTGTCACCTTCGCGGTTATCGAACACCGCCGACATATCTACGCTCCAATAAAGATCCGGCCTTTGTGCAAAAAGACCGGATACATAAAGTATGGCTAAAATAGCCCCTGTAAATATCTTTTTAAGTTCTATCATAATACGTCGGGCTTACGGATTGCCATATACATGCGTGGCAGAGCAGAGTAAAGTCTGCTGACAATTACCAAAGCCAAATATCCAAATACGCTGCCAAAGGCTGCCCCACAAAGTATGTCGGTAGGATAATGCACTCCGCAATAAAGTCTTGAAATGCTTACTACTACAGCCCATATGAAAATCATTGTGGTGAATTTCCTTGATCGCATCACACAAGAGAGGAGTGTAGCAAGAGCAAAGGTATTGGCGGCATGGCAAGAAGGCCAGCTGTAACCTCCTGGTTGGATTCCTTTGACGAGGGTAATGGCACCAAAGATAGGATTTTCAGGATTGCAAGGACGAAGACGCCCTATGTATGGACGGATAACGCTTGCACAAATTTGATCGGTCATGACAATGGCAATAACAACAGCGATAAGAGTCAAGGCTGCATATTTAGGACCTAATTTCTTGAAGAGCATGTCAATGAGTATAAGATAAAAGGGAATCCATATCCACTTTCCGGTGATCAACGCCATAGCTTCATCCATAAAGGCCGTATGGTTGCTATTGAAAAAGAGTAGTATCTGTTGGTCAAGAGATGTTAGGGTTTCAATCATATTAAAAGTCAGTTCAAAAATTTTTATCAGTAAGTTTTGTTTTCTTTCTCGCAAAGATAGTTCAAAAATTCGGAAAAACAAAGGATGGGGATATGTTTTTTTGATTTTTTAATGTTGAGAATGGAAAAATAACAAAAAAACAGGGAATGTGGGCATCACATTCCCTGTTTTGTGAATTTGTAGTTGTTTTATTTAACTTCAGACTTTACGGAGCGTTTTGTATCTGCTCTTCCACGCTTTAGAAATGAGAAGTGCCGTCGAAGCAGTGTGTGCAAATTTGATCTTTTGGGAGACCTATTGCATCAATGAGATTTTCAAGAGTGTTGAATTTGAGAGAGGTCAGTCCGTAGCGCTCTCTCATTTTTTCTACCATCTTGCAATAGCGGCAACTTCCTGTCTTTGCGTAATCTTCAAGATGAGCGTTGGGATCCCCTTCGAGTTCCTCTATGATGCGTCGCGTGAGGAGTTCCATCTCAGATTTGGATGAAGTGAAGTTGAGATAGCGACATCCGTAGATAAGTGGAGGACATGCTATACGCATGTGTACTTCCTTTGCGCCACAATCGAAAAGTACCTTTACATTGTCATTGAGCTGAGTGCCGCGTACGATTGAGTCGTCGCAGAATAGGGCACGTTTTCCTTTAAGCATTGCCTCATTGGGCACGAGCTTCATCTTGGCAATGAAAGAACGCATTGACTGATCTGATGGAGTAAAGCTTCGGGGCCATGTCGGAGTGTATTTGGAGATGCAACGCTGGTAAGGAGTTCCATGTCCGGCAGCGTAGCCCAATGCCATGCCGACACCGGAATCTGGGATTCCGGCTACACAATCAATTTCAGTTTCTTGATCCTGTTGGCCGAGAGCGTATCCAGATTTAAATCGGACATCTTCCACGTTACGGTTTTCGTAAGTTGATGTCGGGAAACCGTAATAAACCCACATGAAGGCACAAATCTGCATCTCCTTGTTTGGCTTGCGAAGCTGGCGTATCCCATCAGGTTTTAGTTCTACGATCTCGCCCGGACCAACATCGCGAAGAAGTCTATAGTCAAGATTGGGGAATGATGTGGATTCACTGCTCACTGCATACCCATCTTCTTTTTCACCGATTACTATAGATGTGCGTCCAAGTTTATCACGCCCTACAATTACTGAATCTTCTGTCAGAATCAGCATCGAACATGAGCCTTTGATTTTGTTATAGACGTTTTCTATTCCTTCTACAAATGTTGCTCCTTGATTGATAAGAAGAGCAACCAGCTCTGTGGGATTTGTCGTGCCTTGACTGAGTTCTGCAAAGTGGGCACCACTGTCAAGAAGTTCCTTTTCGAGCTCTTCAAGATTGTCGATTTTGGCTACTGTCACTATGGAATAGCGGCCAAGATGAGAATTGATAGTGATTGGTTGCGGATCTGTGTCACTTATGACCCCGATTCCCATGTTGCCCTTATACTTGTGCAACTCTGATTCAAACTTAGTGCGGAAATATGAGTTTTCAAGAGAGTGGATGGAACGGCAGAATCGCTTTTCATCCGCATCATAAGTCACCATACCTCCACGGCGTGTGCCGAGATGTGAGTTATAGTCAACGCCGTAAAAAATGTCGTTGACACACTTTCGTTTTAAGGCTGCGCCAAAAAAACCTCCCATAAGACTGTCAAGTTTAACTTGTTACCTGTATTAAAACTGAATTTTGAAAGGGGCAAGTCGTAGCTCCTTTCTTATTCACAATGCAAAATTAATAAAAAGTTGGAAAAAATCTCGCATAGTCAAGAATTTTTTTATCTTTGTAGAAGCAACTGACCGAAAACAAGCAGCAATCAATTTATAACTTTATGAGATGGGATCATTATTAGTCATAATGGAATAATGCCAGTAATATTTTTGAAAAGTTGGATATTTGATATGTTAAATTAGTAATTCATGTGATTTTGATATCAGTGTGTTTTTGGTGTGCGAATTTTATTGATTTATAGTAATTTAATACTGTTTGTAAATATTTTGTAATTTTCAAATATGCTTCATTATTGAGTAATTTTTAAGTCAGAAGTGTTAAATACACACTTCATTATGAACCATTCATAAAACAGTTTCGTTATAATTTCGAAATCTCTCCCCAACACCATATCAATTTGAGATTATAACTGACAATTAAGAATACGATAAATGTAAATCACATGATAACTGACCGAGTAATAAAGGAAATATACAAAAAGTATAATAAAGCAGCGAAGAAACCTGAAGATCTTCGACTTGATCATTTCATCAATATGCTTGCGCCATTCCATCATATTAGGGTAAATGGAAATGAAGTGATATTTGAAGATCAAGAAGAGTTTAGTCCATTTCGCAGATTCCTTTTAAGAGGACTTAACGGAATACTTGAATTTGACAAGCAAGTGGCGTTCGTTTTCCGCAATCATATTCTTTTTCTTGGTAAGGACTCAGATGATATGCGCGTACACATGCGTCCATGCGAAGAGCGTCAGAATATTTTCCAACGCATATTTGCACGCTGATGATATCGATAAATGACAAACAGAAACAAAATCCTTTTAACTATTAACTTCAATATAAAATGAAAGCGGCTCAAATTTTTTTGAGTCGCTTTCATTTTAGCTTTTGGAAATCTTTATTTCGTCAATTGAAGTTATAATCGTCGAGCCCTTCAAGATCTTCCGGATTGTATCCACCTTCTGTATAGAAGTCTTCATCGAGCACATCTGCAGCTTGCTTCATAGCTACAGCATCAATTTGGGCGTCGAATTCATCCATATCTACTTTCTGAACCGGAGCCTTCCCTTTTTTCAGAGTGCAAACAGGCTCAGATAGAGAACGACCAGGAATAATTTCTTTCAATTCCATAAAAAAAGATCTCTCTGTGAGATAATCAAATACAAACACCAGTTTTTGGCCTTCGTCTTCTATGAGTTCGCCTACAGGAGTATCTTCCATTAGCCATATATCACAATCTGAGCTGCTTCCCATATCTTCAAGTGTAATTTCTTCCTGGCGTTGCCAGTCTTCATCACAAAGGAAGAAAGAGTCCATATCATCCTTGGTGTATTCTACACTATCCAATATCGCATTGCGAAGTTGAAGAAAAGATGAATCAGAATCTATTTCAATTTCACGGGCGAAGTTTGAAGCCTCGTCACTCACAAGTTTAAATCTATATACCATTGTTTCGTTCTTTTTTAGACTGCGAATTTAATACTTTTCTCCATTATATACAATATTTTGATAAAAAAATATGCCCTATCCAGAGCATATTTTTATAAATAAAAGAATTATAATGGGATATAAATGTTAAAATTAATAGCTATAACCATCTGCCTTGCATTTTGCTTGCATGCGGGAAATTCGTTTATTTATATCTGGGTGAGTGGAGAAAAGCTGAGCCAGGCCATTGGAAACATTAGATCCTGAAGCATCTTCCATTTGCTTGAGTTTTTGGAATGCCTTTACCATAGCAGCCGGATTTTTTCCATTCTTTTTGAGAAAGGAATATCCATAATCGTCAGCATTATTTTCTTGACTTTTTGAATATTTTGCAGAAGCAAGATTTTGTGCAATCGCACCAAATTGTGAGTCTGTAAGAGCAGCTGCAGTAGATCCAGTGGAAGCTATAACATCCATGAGAGCAGCCGTCTGTAATGCATTTTTAAAAGCATTTTTAGTATCTTGATGAGCCACATGGCCCATTTCATGACCAATTACGCCCAAAACCTCTTCATCCGACATGACATCCATTAGTCCGCTGTAGACCCTTATTGAGCCATCTGCACATGCGAAGGCATTAATGTCATTAGTCTTGTAGACCTTGAAGTTCAAAGGTATGCCTTCCACATTTGTAATGCCACTCAAGATATTATTTAGTCGAATGGTATATGGATCATTTGATGCGCAGACTTTATTTTGAGCGTCAGATTGAGATATGTAGCTTTTTACATATTGCTGAATCTGATCGTTGGAAATCGTCATTGATTGGGCAATCTTAGCACCGCCTTGGGCGAGACGAGCCATGTCAAGATTCTGAGCCACACTACACCCCGTAAGAATCATAAGGCTTGCACCGATGGCTGGAATAAATTTTTTCATTGAATTACAAAAATACGGTGTTACTAATAATGTAGTAACACCGTATTTTAAAGAAAAGTTTTAAATCAATAAGAAGAAATCCTTAGCCAAGGAATGCGAGAAGCACACCGGCTGCTACAGCACTACCGATCACACCGGCTACGTTCGGACCCATCGCATGCATAAGTAGATAGTTGGTCGGATCGTATTCAAGACCGATGTTATTGGAAATACGTGCTGCCATAGGCACAGCAGAAACACCGGCGTTGCCGATAAGAGGATTGATCTTCTTTCCTTCAGGAAGTACAAGGTTGAAGAGCTTAACTGAAAGCACACCTGCAGATGAAGCAATAATGAAAGCGATGAAGCCGAGTGCAAAGATGAAGAGTGTCTCCTTGGTAAGGAAGAGGTCTGCCTGTGTAGAAGCGCCAACTGTCAGACCAAGAAGAATAGTTACGATGTCGGTCATAGCATTGCTTGCTGTCTTTGCAAGACGTGTTGTCACTCCACTTTCTCGTAGAAGATTTCCGAAGAAAAGCATGCCAAGAAGTGGAAGGCCTGAAGGTACGATGAAACATGTCATCATTAAGCCTACAATAGGGAAGATGATTTTTTCATCCTGTGAAACCACACGTGCTGGTTTCATCTTGATCTTACGTTCCTTGTCAGTGGTGAAGAGGCGCATCAATGGTGGCTGAATGAGCGGAATCAGTGCCATATAGGAATAAGCTGACACCGCTACTGCACCCAAGAGTGCTGGATTCAACTTTGATGTAGTGAAGATTGCTGTCGGACCGTCAGCGCCGCCGATGATTGCCACACAACCAGCCGACAGTGGATCCATACCAATAAGGAGTGCAAGCATATAGGCACCAAAGATACCGAACTGGGCGCAAGCTCCTATAATCATCAGTTTTGGGTTGGCAAGAAGGGCTGAGAAGTCAGTCATTGCTCCAATACCGAGGAAGATTAGAGGTGGATACCAACCTTTCTCCACGCCATTGTAAAGGATATTCAGTACGGATCCCGGCTCATATATACCGATTTCCATACCTGGCTGAAAGGGAATATTGCCGATGAGCATACCAAAACCAATCGGGACCAAAAGCAGAGGTTCGAAATTCTTCTTAATGGCAAGCCAAACGAAGAAGCATCCCACTGCGAGCATGATCAAATTCTCATACTGGCAGTTAGCAAAGCCTGTAAAGTTCCAGAAAGTGGCAATGTTTTCGGAAAGGAATTCCCAGAATGTCTGTGCAAGTATCATAT
>CAZGGB010000134.1:0-7135 GCA_964525115.1 uncultured Sangeribacter sp.
AGTGAACCGAATTTATTTAATTTTTAACCCCGTCCATTTTTAGTGGACAGTAATGTAAAATTTTTAATTATAAGATAATAGGAATATGGAAATTTATGAAGCAACGAGTATAGAAAGATTTAATAAATATTTCGGGTTCGAGACACGTCATCCATTGGTGGGTATAGTGCACTTTGACCGAACTATAGAGCAGTCATCCCATTTGATGCATTTTGGTATCTACGCTCTTTTTTTGAAGAAAACCACAGGATGTAATATTAACTATGGAAAGACGAGCTATGATTTTAATGAGGAGACAGTTGTAAGTTTTGCACCGGGACAGACAGTGGGAATTGAACGTATTGAAGACAGTCCCTCTCCTGAAGCTATTGGATTGTTGTTCCACCCGGATTTTCTGAACCAAACCTCATTGGCAAAATCGATAAAGCAATACTCATTCTTCTCTAATGCCTCCAATGAAGCACTACACCTTTCAACTGAAGAACGCTTGTTACTCCAGAATCACATGGAAAATGTATCTCGAGAACTTCAGCATCCAATAGATAGATTTTCAAAATCGCTGATAATTTCTAATATAGAAATCATACTCAATTATTGCATGCGATTTTATGAGCGACAGTTTATCACACATAAAGAAATAAACAATAATGTGATTGCCAGATTCGAACAACTTCTTGATGATTATTTGGAATCAGGTAAGGCATTAGATAATGGTATCCCGACCGTAAAATACTTTGCTGACAAAGTTTGCCTCTCTCCCAACTATTTCGGAGACTTGATAAAATCTAAATCCGGTAAAACAGCTCAAGAGTTTATTCAGCTAAAGATGATAATAACTGCAAAAAATGCTTTGATGACCCCAATGGCTTCAACAAAGCAGATTGCTGATAACTTAGGGTTCCAACATCCTCAGCATTTTATTCGATTTTTCAAAAAACAAACTGGACAGACTCCGACAGAATACCGCTCGAACAGAATAATGCTCGAATAATTGGTAATGATGGATTTTACAATTGGTAATTTTACGTCATAATTTTATGTGGCGTGAAATTACCAACTGTTTGGTTTGGAAAGGTTTGAAGGTAAAATTTTTGATTAGTAATTTTGCATCGTAGCAATACCGCTACATCGATCTGAAATCAAAAAATTATTATCTATGATGAAATTTAGACTTCTAATTACGTTTGCCTTAGCAATGTTTGGAGTTTGTGCATTTGCAACTAAAGAGCAGGCTACATTTGAAAAACGACTTTCAGTCTCAAATATTCCACATCGCGAAGCGAAACGAACAATTGTCAATATGGAGCCTCGTACGGTAGAAAACCGTATTGGCCCTATTTATGGTGTTAGCAATAAGGCAATCGATCACAGTGATCCAATTGCCTCTATGGCAAAGATCAGTGCTAATGGAGGTGGAGAATGCCTAGACTCCATAGTACGAGTCAGTTTAGCTGGAACACCACTGAGCAAACAGACTTTCCAATATAATAAATCTGGACTGCCGACTATATGCAATAGTTATCTTCCCGGTAACCAACTTGGAGAATGGATACTCTTCAGCACATATGAATATGCCTACGATGATTTGGATCGTATTATTTTGAAAGCTTCTACAAACTACGAATATCACGGCGAAGATTTCAAGTATGAATACTCATATAGTGATGATACTTCAAACTATACCTCTGAGACATTTTATTTCTATGATGAAAGTGAATTTATACCGGTTCAGAAAGGAGAATATGCTTTCGATGACAATGGAAACCCAACTCTTCAGATATTCATGTTTTTTGATCCGAGTCTGCAGGAATGGGTCAATGTAAGCAAAACCACAGCCACTTGGGATGATTCAAATCGACAGACATCATATTTCTACTATGTATGGGATGAGATGGCAAATTCATGGGAAGGCTCAATAATGAGTGGCAATTGTGAGGAATACTTCTACACACCCACTGGGAAGGATTCCCTTATTAAAGGATATGTTTGGGAAAACGGCGAATGGTTTAATTTCCAACAGACTACATACGAATATAATGAACAGGATCTTTGCGTCAAGGATGAGGCAAAGTATTGGAATCGTGAGAAGCAAGATTGGAGCGGAAGTGATGCATGGGGTCCATTCGGTCAGGTTTATGTCAATCAATTTGCAGAAAATTCCTATGATGTTGCCGGGCATCTGATTCATCAGGATGTATATAATATTGACTCGGACGGAGAGCAAAGCTTGATTATAGTATTTACTGATGACTATACTGATTTAGGTGAGGGCAACATAGAGAGTCATAAGATACTAAATCTGCTTTTAGTGGCTGATCAGCCTCCAATGCCTTGGAATGAATCGATAGAAAGATTTAATAAGTGGGGATCCGGGTATTATTATATTGGTTATGGTTACGCTAATGGAGAGCGTGTGCCCATGAGTGAGGATGTGCGTCATATGGATGCTTATAATAATTATTTAGGAGGAGAATTTTATGGGTTTAATCCGGATGGCTCACGCTATGGTCAAGTGAAGGAGCAGTTTAATTTCCCAGATGATTTTGATCCATCATTGCAATTGGATACCCCTTCAGAAGGAATACACTGGATTGGGGCTGGTTTTGACACGGACGACACATGGTTGCTAAATTGTCGAGACACATTTACATGGACTGACGGATATCCTGTTATGTCAGGTAGTGTCAATTCCATATTTACAGAGGATGGAGAAGAATACCAGACTAATTTTTATTCAATTGATTATGACACATCGGTATTAATGGAAGGGAATATATTATTCTGGAAAGATTACAATAAACGTGAGAATTTCTATTACTATAAGATTAATACTGCAACTGATGGAGTAAATTCTGACTACACTTCAGGCGAAACAGGATGGAATAAAAATCGCAGTTATACTGATACTTATTATTACGGTTTGCTTAACACAAGCAGCATAAATGAAATGACAATTAATCAAAACGTGGTAGAAACAATACGCTATAATGCTGCTGGAATTAAATTAAACGCTCCAACGAAAGGGCTAAATATTGTGGTATATAGTGATGGATCTGTAAGAAAAGAATTTATAACGAAATGATTTGTTTAGGTTTAGGTTAAGTATAGGTATTTAGGTTTTTTAGGACGCACTTAGGAAAGCAGGTGCGTCCTTTTTATATAATCTTGGTGGCAGCCTCTCCCGCAGAGCCCGACTGGCTGGAAGTCCTGCTATCCCAAGCTCGGCCTTGAAAGAGCGAGCACATTCCCATAGAGCTCACTGCCCAAGAAGATAATTACCGATTGATGGTTTTAGGCATAATCACAGAAGGACCATAGCCAAGCCGCAAAGTATCAGCAAAGTATTGCCAATTGCATAAGTCACAGTGTAGCCCATAGCCGGGATTGTAGAATTAAGCGTATCCTGCACTGCACCGAGAGCTGCTGTTGTAGTCCTCGCTCCTGCTACGCATCCAAGAGCAATCGCAGGATGGAACTTGAATATTTTATTGGCAACCAAAATGCCGATTACGAGAGGAAGTCCGGTTGCAAGTACACCGGCCACAAGCATCTGCCACCCTACCTGATGCAATCCGGAAATGAAAGTAGGTCCTGCTGAAATTCCGACAACAGCAATAAACATATTCAAGCCCACATTATTGAAGACCCATACTGCAGAGTCTGGAATCTGTCCGAATGTCGGGTGCTTCGAACGTAGCCAACCAAGCACAAGACCTGCTATCAAAGCGCCGCCACTCGTAGAGAGACTTACCGGGATTCCTCCGAAATGAACTGTAATAGCTCCAATCAATGCACCTATTGCAATACCTATGCCAATAAATACCATATCCGATGCAGTAGTCGGTTTGTCCGGATATCCGATGTAAGATGCCGCAGCATTGACGTCAGATATCTGACCACTGATAGTCAGCATATCGCCACGTTGCAATCGAGTAGAAGCCAATACAGGAATCTCCACGTTGCCACGCTTGATGCTATCGATGGCAACTCCTTTTGTATAGGGCGACTCTCGAAAATCTGCCACTGTAGCACCTACCATATACTTAGAAGCGACCATCACAGGGATTCTTTCAATGGGGAATGACAATAGCGAAGAATCTGAAATCTCTGAGCCGAGCCAACTTTCATCTTCAATTGCAAATTCACGGCGACCGGCAATCACTATGTCATCACCCTTCTTTACAGTGAAATCTGCAGAGGGTTGGTTTGTAATCTCCGATCCGCTACGCACTCGCTCTATGAAAAGATGTTGCCCCTGCTTCTCCATGTAATCTTCAATTTCCTTTACCGTATGAGGAATATCAAACCAATTGCCATCTATCTTGTATGCGCGATAGACTACCGGACGCCAAGCACTGACAATCGAAGGATCATTTGAAGTCGGATCCTGATTCATGCTACGCTCAAGATCCTCCGTCTGTTGCTTCACTTTCTTGAGTCCACCTAAGAGCATCGGGCCAATAGTGCCAATAATCCATGCTGAACCGATCGTACCGAAGATATAAGTCACTGCGTACGACACTGGTATTATGTTTATCCATGCGGTCTTGTCCGCATCTGAAGCATTCAAAGTTTGGATAGTATCGTCAGCAACCCCGATCACAGCCGACATGGTTTGGGCTCCGGCAAAAAGACCGGCAGCCTCCCCCTTGTTATAGTGAAATAACTGCGCCACTCCAAAGGTGCAACCAAGCACTATCAGGCACATAACCACAGCAAAAAGCACCTGTTTCACACCTGAACCTTTTAGGGACGCGAAAAACTGAGGACCAACACTATATCCGATAGCAAAAAGGAACAGCAAGAAGAATACCTGCTTCAGTGGTCCTGGGACAGGAATATCGAGCTGACCTACAAGCACACCAACAAGAAGCACCGACGTCACAGTACCAAGAGAAAAAGTTTTATACTTCAGTTTCCCAATCCAGAAACCGATTCCCAAAGTAAGGAAGATAGCGATAGCAGGATTCTCCCGCAATGTCTTCACCAGCCAGTCAAGTATTTCCATATCCTAAGTGTTTTTTTTAATTTTTTTTGGAGAGGCTTACATAATTCCAACACGCCCAACCCCAATAAGTTCTAAAATCCCCACCGACCTCGACATCCCATCTCATGATTATCCCCTCTCCGATCTCCCCATCCGCGCGAAGCCGTCTCCGCCCACAGCCTTTGCCGTGCCCCTACATCCTCTTTCCCCTCCGTGTTTTCGGTTAAGTTCAGCAGAGCAAGCAAAAATTATATCGCCCCCATTTTAATCGGAAAGACTTAAGAAATTCAAAATTCGCTGACCAAAATTGTTGTATACATGAGAGGGTTTTATTACCTTTGCATCAGTAAAGTAAATCATGTTTAATTAAATCAATCTCTCCAATGGCGACCATAAAAAGAGCTTTATCGACGAAAATAAATGCTTCTGGACACGCTGAGATTCTACTCAGGGTCTCCGTTTGGCATAGCTTCTCTCATCGCATAAAGAACAGTATTTATATCTCTGACGACATAATTGATTAAATTTGCCGTATGGAACAAATAATCCCACTTTCCGAGGAATCTCAATATAATGAAATTCTGCGACAGGCCGTCGCAGTTATTGAATCTGCCAGAAGTAAAGCTGCCAGCGCTGTAGTAAGAACTTCCAATGAAATGCATTGGGAGATAGGCAAGCTATTGTATGAGCGTAAGCTCGATAGCAAACATGGAGATGGCGTTGTAAAACGTCTCTCCGTAGACTTGAAATCTATGTATCCTAAAATGGGGATGTCGGTCAGTAATCTATGGGCAATGAAGAAATTTTACGTCCGGTTTCATCTCACTGATCCAAAACTCCAACGCAGCGTTGGAGTTTTGCCATGGCGACACATAAATCAGTTGATGACCAAACTTAAAGACGATGATGACGAGGCGATCTTGAGGACTTCGCTCGTTAGTCGCCATTGACCTGAAAATATCCGAGTTCAAACCGGAATATGTAGGTAAGATGAACGTATATCTCTCATTGCTTGACCGTTTAGAAAAAGGCAAAGATGAGAATCCCTCAATCGGAATAATCCTATGCGCAGAGAAAGACAACGTTGAAGTCGAATTGGCACTTGATGGCTTCACAAAGCCAATCGGAGTGGCTGAATACAACCTGATTATCCCACAGAAAGAACTTAAACAACTCATATCCGAGGAAATCAAGTCTTTCAATAAGGAGATCCAACAAAAGATTGATTGAACCACAAAAACACCCCCCGACTCACTGTCGCAATTTTATCTGGTAGAATACTCTTAATATAATATAGGATTCCGTCGATTAAATGTCACAGAAAATGTTATAGGAAATGTGTAGGAAGCGTCGTAGAAAATGATACCCCAAAGTCCCCTATTAACCCCACCCGCTGAGCCTGGGCTTCGCCCGGTATCGCGAATTATGAGACACTCAATGACGCATGCGGAGCGTGCTCTATTACTAAATCAGCAAAAGGCACTCATACCGGAATAGCTTGGCATCAACAAGGAGACAGTCAACAACAGGTTCGCCTTCATAAAGGCCTCTGGACTGTCCATGGACGAGCTTCTCATTCTTGACGATCCCGAGCTGGAGAAAGTGTTCCACGGAGGCCACAGCGCCCTTACAGACCTGAGGCACGACCACTTCCTGAGCAAGCTTGAATACTTCCGCGAGCAGTTGGAACTCCCTCACATGACACGCTTCCTGCTGTGGAAGGAATACATAACGTAGAAAAAATAGTACCGCCAAATTTTAAAGTACAAAAATCACAATTTCCACCAAATCTGATGACTAAAGACTGAAGACTCAAGACTGAAGACTTCAACCTTCTATGTTATGAACACCTATCCACTTTTACCATATCTAAATCCCGGAGTCGAGAGCCTAAACTCTCGGCTTCGGGATTTTTTTTCTCATAAACCTCACTCATCCCCCAATTCAACTTATGATATCGACTTCCCTCTGTGCCCCAGAATGAACCTTTATTCTGCCAAATTAGACTTATACCTGAGTACTTACTATAACCGAATAACGCTATAAATCATTTTAAAACAATACAGTATATCTAGAACCCACCTCATAAATTTTATGTAGCTCGCAAAAATTAATGATATGATAAATGCGAGATAATCTTGAGTCAGG
>CAZGGB010000135.1:0-7129 GCA_964525115.1 uncultured Sangeribacter sp.
GCGACAGAGGCGAAGTAAAATTCGACATTTTCTCCTCACCATCTGAGGCAGTGCATGTCAATATTATAGGCTACAAACCCGATCAGGAGTCCAATGCAGCCGACCTTTATCTCTGGCTTGGAGATGGAGGGCAACGTGATTACTCTGACTTCGAAGGGAAACGTGTTTGGCTCTATAATGTAGACACTCACGATAAGAAAGAAGTGGGGAAAGTTTCTTTCTGGAAAAAGCAGAGTGAATATGCCAATGAGGCAAATGGGAAAAACAACACTGGCAGCGATGTGTGGAGCATAGACTTCCCTCGCACTGTTCCGGGGCGCTATCGCCTTGTTGTTGAAGACGTAGGCAGCAGTCTTGATTTTGATGTGAATACGAATGTATATTTTGAGCCATACAAGACCTCCCTACGCGGATATTATTATATGCGCCTTGGTGAGAAACCACATCCCGAAATAAGCCCCGTTCCTCGTCAACCGGCTTTTATCCCCGGTGAAGCACCAGCTGATCTCAAGATCTATATCACCGACCTGCATCCTTGGAGTGATGACTGGAAAAAGTTAAGAGGCGATGTGTGGGACGAACCGCATTTCAAATTGGCAGAAGAATCTGTTTTTAATCTCCACCGTGTGGAAGGCAACCGTGTCAACGACAATGTAAAGGGTGGACACAGTGATGCCTTTGATTGGGACCGTCATCTTGCACATGTAAGCAATATCTACGACCTCTTGCTTCCATACATTCTGACGCAAGGTTCGATTGTCGACGACAATCTCGGTATTCCCGAAAGTGGCAATGGTATTCCTGACCTTATCGATGAAGCCCGAAATGAGGTAGACTTCTTCCTTAGCATCCGTGATGGAGAAGGCTACAGCCAGGGAATCACCAACCCTACACGCGACTGGAAAGTAATGTATCAAGCCGGATGCACCACTATGGCTGCATGGGCAAATGCCGCCAACTGTGCAATGTTAGCTGAATGCTTAAGACTCAACGGCAATGTTGAACTCGCCCGCTACTATACCGATGAAGCTATAAAAGCTTATGAATATGCTTCTCGTCAAGCTGACACACAACTCACCGACGTGCAACACATAGGCGACGGCGTCATGCGGGGTCTCGATTTCAAGAACATGGCAGCAGCATTCCTTTATAATCTCACTGGCGATACCCGATGGGAAGATGACATGGCAAGCACCTCACTCGCCACTACACCCGATTCACACGTATGGAGTCAAAACAAAGGAATACAGACATGGGCAACAGCCGCGTATCTCCACACCCCACACGAACGCCATTATCCTAATATTTACAACAACATGGTGGCGGCCGTCAACCGTCAGGCAAATGAAATGCATCTCAACAAATCTCAGACACGTCCCTCTCGACGCACCACCAACGACCCACGCTGGCAGACATCCGAAAATCTACAGCTTCTTATGTTGGCACATAGCATAGCATCCGACCATGTCCGCAAATCCGATCTCGAACGAGCTATGATTCTTGATGCCGACTGGTGTCTTGGCAGAAATCCCTCCAACACCGTAGAGATGACAGGATTGGGGCAGCGCCACATCACCGACTGCTACAGCACAGGTCGCAACGACGGAGTACCCGGCACACATCCCGGACAGACACCATTCAACGGCACCGAGACATGGTCGCCCGGACATAATGGAGGAGACGCCCAAGTACTTCTCGCCTACTGTTATCCCAAATGGGAAGACGGCTGGCCCTCCCAGGAATCCTTCTTCAACCAGCGCTACTTCTGGGTCAACGGCGAATTCACCCCCCGCGAAACAATGCGCGGCAAAATGGCCCTCCTCGCCTACCTCAACGCCCTCCCCTAAAGCCCCATAGCAGCCAAAATAGCCATAAGAAGCTACTCCTATAGCAGCTATTATAGCTATAAGAAGCTATCCACTATAGCATTCCTAATTTTTTGGTTTTTGAGAATTACGATAAGCCATCCTAGCCGAATACATCTGTTCCTTGATTCCTCCTTTTACCAGAAAATCCTGCTTCACCAGATCGATTAGTTTGCTAATCATCGATATAGTCTGGATAATTAATGTTACCATCAGATTGCAAAGTTCCTCATCATTAAGCTTTGAAACCAAGTCCATATAATATGATGTTTCATTATGCGTTGCACAAGTAGAGCGTAATGATTGGAATCTTGGATGAGAATTCTCCCAGATCAGAATATTACGAGTTCTCATATAATCGTAATAGTCATTGAGCAATTCATGAAGACTCCCCTTAGCAACGCCATACAGTTTAATTTCCATTTCCAACGAAGAGGCAGCATCTGAGCGTCCCTCAACAATATTTTGCTTACCCGAACGAGCAGCTTGAAGCATTTGGTCGTATGTTCGATCAGATTTAGAAATATGTTTTTCAAGAAAAAAATAAGTCAGATCATATATAGCCTCGGCTTTTGCGAAAGCATGAAGTTTGCGATAACTGGTTTTGGGTCTGGCAAAATCAGGAGTAGGCATAATATATTAATTTTAAGATTATTGTAGCTTCAATAGCCACCATAGCTATTTCTATCATCCATCACAAAATTACAAAAAATATTTGACTCAACAAAATTTATTTTTCACCCCCTCGATAAGAACCTAAAAAATATAGCAGCCACCCTCTAAAGCAGCTATAGAAGCTATAAGAAGCTACCACCCTAAAGCAGCTATAATAACTATAAGAAGCTATCTCACTAAAGCAGCTATAAAAGCTATAAGAAGCTACCACCCTAAAGCAGCTATAATAGCTATAAGAAGCTATCCCTAAAGCAGCTATAACACCTATAAGAAGCCACCCCCTAAAGAAGCTATAACACCTATAAGAAGCTACCCCCTAAAGCAGCTATAATAGCTATAAGAAGCTATCCCTAAAGCAGCTATAATAGCTATAAGAAGCTATCCCTAAAGCAGCTATCACAGCTATAAGAAGCTACCACCTAAAGCAGCTATAACACCTACAAGAAGCCACCACCCTAAAGCAGCTATAACACCTATAAGAAGCTACCACCCTAAAGCAGCTACATCAGCTATAAGAAGCTACCACCTAAAGCAGCTACATCAGCTATAAGAAGCTACCACCTAAAGCAGCTATAGAAGCTATAAGAAGCTACCACCTAAAGCAGCTATAGAAGCTATAAGAAGCTACCCCCAACAATCAGCATGTCAATCCCCCCAAACCAGTCAACCTCACTCCAGATTTCCAACTTCAAAAATTGAGTGATAATCCTCCGACGCATCAACGGTTCTCCCAACCGTTATCATATTTATTCGTTCACCGTGTAATCACCCTCAGTAAGAGTGGACCTACAATGCAGTGAAGCCCGTCAGAGAAGGTACAGAAGATAATCGCCCCGGTGAAAGGCGATGCAAGAAATGATAAGAGAAGTTCTGACTTTATATCTAAAAAAATAAGGAAGAAGATACTCCACTAATGGATGAAAAGAATTTTGAAAAAGAATTGGCAGTCATAAACTACGGAATCTTAAACTCTATTCTCATAAAAATCAACCAATAGCCACCAGGTAGGCCGAAGCCTCTATCTGACGCTTTTTGGTTGATTATCTCACACAAGCTTGAAGTTATCGCGCCCTTTCGGTGATTATGCAAAGTTAATCAAATATGCTGACATATGCAACCAATCCGTTCCATATAGTTGCAAAAGGTTCTTTCAGAAAGCAAACATGTTACTATATCTCGTCGCTAAGAACCACTCATTCAGCCACGGCAACAAACGAATTACTGCCACACTCTTCCTGCGGTTTCTTAATGGTAAGGGCATCCTTCATGATGAAGATGGTACCAAGCCTATCCCAGACAACACCCTTGTAGCCGTTACCCTGATGTTAGCCGAACGTCGCACCCGAATAGAAAGTCATTATGGTAAAAGATATCGTCAATCTCATCAATAAGAATAACTGAGCATGAATATATCTATAACTGGCGATTGGTATTCACGACAATGCCAAATGTGGGTAAAAAATATGCGATTTGGCACTCTCGTACACCGCATCTAAACTCCATACGGAACGGACGATCTTAATTCATTCTAACCAAACCTGCCATCACACTTCCAAATGTGGCATTAAAATATAAGATTTGGAAACGTGATGTATGGGTCTTAAACACGATTTATAGGTAAAATGATGTGTCACGCTTCCAAATCTCATAAAAAAACGGAGATTTGGAAGCGTGATGTCGGAAATATTTCGTATCTTTGCAGTCTAAATAATATCTTATATGCTGATAGGAAGAGAGAAAGAGATACAGGAGCTTCGACAGGCCTACGATTCAGAAGAATCCAAGTTTGTCGCTATATTCGGACGCCGAAGAATAGGAAAGACATATCTTGTACGAGAGGTTTTTCATGATAAGTTTGCATTTTCCTACTCCGGAATGGCAAAAGCCTCAACGAAGGAACAGCTACAGCGATTCTATCTGTCACTGAAAGATCACGGCTATAAGAATGGAGCTAAGCCCAATAATTGGATTGAGGCTTTCTATATGCTTGAACATTCTCTCCAAGATCGGGAAGGAGTACTTCATCAAGTTCTGTAGACCTGCGGCGTGACATATTCAAATAGATTAATTAAATATTAAAAGCTACTTATTTCTGAAAAATTATATCTTGTAGACATAAGACAAGTGGAGTACAGAAAATAAGAGAGCCGCGGATCCACCGACAAGGTGGTGCCAAGCTCGCAGTATGAGTTATGCGATTGAAGCCTACTACTTTATCAGATTTTTTTATTAAGATAACCCTGCAGCAAGTTCTCGCGTTTGAACTAACTTCTTTATAATGTCATCTTTAACCCCAATAGTATTAAGCAGGTATATGTGAATACTTAAACTTAATTCAGTGGCTAATCTCGGGAAGTCTTGGGAGCAATAATATGGCTCTTGCTTAGATTTAGGATGAGTAATTTTATGACGAGTATTTATAATTTTTTTGATATAATCATCATCGAAATCATACGGCAGAAAGCGCTTAATCGATTCAAGAAATACAGCTAAACGGCTTTTTAGCTCGGTTCCTTTAACCATAAGGAACGCTTGCTTCAATTTGGTTTCATCTTGCTTTTTTATATTATACTGTTTAATCATATCAATAAGTAATCTCGCTTTTTTTGTAGATTCATCAATTTGGGCAGTCTTTTTATCTAAACCTTGCGAGAGTGTTTCAATAACTGATATGTAACAGTTAATTAGAGAGGCCGGGCGTGTATATATATTAGTATGCGCCTCAAAGAAACTGTTAATAGCACCTGCATATTCCGAATATAAGTCGATCCAATTCTTGCTAATTGCCTTAATCTCAGATTCTGAAAAATCAGTTGATAAAGAATGAGGTTCTAAATTAGCATATTTTTTTATATACTGATAGTTATATGAACCACTTGCTTTATAGAAACATTTATCATTACAGTTATTTTCTAATAACAAATACTCAACAGGAAAAACTCTATTAGTAATTAGATACAATAGATAGATTATTTGATTACATAATTGCATAGCATCATCAAAACAATTCTTTTGTCGGAATGAGATATGCAATAAAGTTTGCTGCTCGACTCCTCTATTTATTTTTCCATAAGAATACGTTGGAATAAATGAAAAATATACATTCATATCATCACATTTTAGCAAACAATAGGGATAAGGAGGACTATAATGTAAAATGTAATGATTACTTGGAATGTTTATCTTTGAGACATCGTGGTATGCCGTTTCTAATATATCTTTAGTCCACTCATTAAATATACCGGCTTTAACATCTATTGATTGGACACTTTCCTTTTGAAAAGTACCCTCATAAATAAATATTTCTGACACGGAATATTTATAATGCCTTAGACCATTTCCAAGATGTGAAATTTTCTCAAATTTCAATCCCTCCGCAATAATGTTTGCGGAACGGTCTTTCCCATTAGAATCTGTTGAATATGTAATCCCAGAGATAGACTCTAAAAGCTCAGGTAGAGCATCTGTAGTTGGTTCAAAGAAAAGTTCTATCCACATATCTTGACCATCAATAAACAAAGTCCCGGACAATTTCTCATCAGGATATTCTGCTCGGGACCAAACCCCTATATAATGGGATTGGAACTTGAAGTTGGTAAGATCTAATGGCATATTAGTCCCAGTCATTAAGGTTATAAATATAATCGTCCATGTTGGTATCATCGAAAAGATCGGACAATTCGCCGGTGTTTTCGTGATAGTTAAAGTCAACCCACGAATCATGTTCAGGGTTTCCGCCGTATGTATCTAAACTCTCGAGTTCGTCCATTTCTTCGTCCATTTCTATGAGTTTATAATCGCATTAAGCATTTTTCCGATATAGACATCTGATTGCTCAGATTGGAAATATACGTGTTGGTCGTTGAACATCTTATATTCTTTTGATCCCAAAGTGGCCGTATGATTTAACCCTGTCCAATGGCTCACTCTCGATATAGGTGTGTTTGCAATTATAAACGAGTTCAATACAACGTCTGAGTCTTTGAGTCGAGGTTCGATTTCGGTTCGGATAGTTTTGTATAACTGTATCTTGGGGTCGTCGAAAGAACGTAAATGGGTAATGCCTTTGGGGTCAATAAATGATACGTATTGCTTCCGACCGACAACAAGCCATACGATAAAATCCGGGTAGAAACCGTGAACATCAAAAAATCCAATTCCTTGCTTACTCTTATTGCGGAGAAGATATAATTCTTTATCAGCAAAGAAATCAGGGTGGGTGTCGTGGTAATGTTGAATAGAATTGACAAAGTCACGCTCTCCCGAATTTAATGCAACCGGAGCAATTTTTACCGGATTTTCCACCCCGTCAAGAGTAAAAGCTCCATGATTGATATAGAGCAGAGGTTGGTATAGATGTTGGGCTATATATAGTGCTTGGAAATTAGGTGAGTTGGATATATTTACAGTTTTCTTAAAATTTGAATCTAATAATGCTGCCTTGACCTCGGACAGTTTATCCACAAAATAGTCAAGTTCTTTATGGAACCAAATTGAGTATTCCTTCTCAAAATTTGGATTTGATTGGTCGAGGATAGCCACTTCAACATTATCAGCCATAAATTTGCTTTTAGCAATATTGTAGATGC
>CAZGGB010000136.1:0-7074 GCA_964525115.1 uncultured Sangeribacter sp.
ACCGGACGTTTGGCAATGCCATTTTCTTCCTCAACACCAACAAGAATATATCCGCCACCCACATTTTCAAGGTCGGTAGCAAATGCACAAATAGTATGATAAATCTTATCCGGATTCCAGCTCGCCTTAAACTCAATGCGGTTGGATTCCACCTTCCTTTTGTTAAGAAGATCTTCTATGTTAATCGGTAGTGCCATAGTCATTTGTTTGGGGTAAGGGTTCACAGTAAGTTTTGTTAACAACTCGGTCGCGCATTAGTTTCATATCAGTAAAATTGCGGCAAATATTCTGCACAATTTCTAAATAATTATCTGAACCATCCTCTTTTTGATAATAATATGGCTTAATGGAAACACAATTATTGTGTTCAAACAATGTGTTTAGTAAGGTTCGATCAGAATTCCCGCAAGAATGTCCTAAAATGTATACCTGATATGGAGCAGAATTAAGGAATTGAAGCATTTCTCGGTAATTTGAAGATTCCAAATACCTGATAGATTTAATATTTTTCAGATACTCACCATCTTCTTGTTTGAGAAAATCTTGGAAACTATTATCAAGTTC
Organism: uncultured Sangeribacter sp.; assembly: GCA_964525115.1. Taxonomy (GTDB): domain Bacteria; phylum Bacteroidota; class Bacteroidia; order Bacteroidales; family Muribaculaceae; genus Lepagella. Next base: position 565 of record CAZGGB010000136.1, read on the forward strand.
ATCTCCATATCCAAATATCATGTTATGGGGATTTGTTAAATCTCCATGTATATGATTGACATATAGTCTGCATGTTTGAGCATAGGCATCTGCTATGTGAGTGTAATTAAAACTCAACAACATTGTATTACACGGCTTAAGTAATTGAGACGGAATCTTACCTATATCGGTCACTATAAATCTTCCATCATGGGATTTTATAACAACATTACGTAAAAAACTATCCACGCTATCTCGAATAGATAATGCGTCTTCATCTGATACACCGTATACATTTAACTGTTTATATAATGTATATTTATCTTGATTTGCCCAAAAATTACAATGCTCATATAAATGATTGGTGCTTTCATTTGCAATATCCTGAGACTTTATTGGTTCTAAAATAATCCGCATTATTGATTCATTACAGATGGAATCATAAATATGAATAGATTTTAAATATTGAGTCAATAAATCAAGAATCTTTGCTAATTGAATATTAAGTTCTTTTGGGGTATATGTGCGTTTACTTCCATCTGACAAAGATTGAGTCAGTAGGCTGTAATATTCATTTTCGATATCGACCCATTTCTTTTCTCGCAATGATTTATGTACTCGGTTAAGCATAGGGGAAAATGTTATCTCAAACGATTCTTGATGGGAAAGAATATGATCTACAAATTCTTTTCCTTTGGGTCGATTAAATGTATAGCCATTCTGCCACAATAAGCTATACCAAGTTATTTCTTCATGCTTTATTGAGAAAGAACATAAACCATCAGATCTTTCTTTATTGTGGCAAATCATTAATTCTGATAACCATTTATCCCAATACCAGTTGATGAAATCTTCATATCTGGTTGGAAGACCATGAGCCAAGTCAAAGCCGTTGCCCAGTAGTATAACTCTATTCATTTTGTTCTTTGATATATCGATTATTGGTGTTGAAGGTCTTAAATTTATTTACTATCATTCGTTAGTATAGAAATATCAATTAGCCCATCAGATTTATTTCTCCAACGAGCCTTAACATAATCTTCAAAAATATAACTATCCAGTGCTAGATTGTCAGCATAATCTGAAATGATAATCTGTGGCTTTATTCCAAATTGACTGTATATTTCATCTAAAAATTTCAATATTTGAGAATACATATTTGCCATCATGCTCCTCCTCTTTGATAATAAATATGACGTATACTGAATAAGAATATTCGATCCTTCTGGAGGTATCGGACGCCTGGAATCTGCATTTTTATATTTGAAATAAGGCGTTTCAATTAATATGCATCCCTTTACGTAAATCTTATTGTTCATTGTATTCAATTTTTTATTGATAAAGAATTAATTGGAGATAAGTATCAAATTAGTTTAAATAATTGAAGAATCATCCAGAGTGCAAATGTGGGATAGAAATTCATATGCGGCGTCTACTTCCAGATTAGCTGCTGCATATTCTAAATTTAGCAGATCATCAGTTAGCAAATGATCATACTTCTGAATAATTTTGCATTCTCGGGGAATAATCGCAGATAGTTTCGCTCCGTTTGGCTTATCTAATGAAGAAAGCACTTTGATATCGGAATAAGTTAAATCCGTTATAAACAACTCTGTAAAACTACATTGTTTTTTCAAATGACATAATGCCATCAATGTAATTGTTCTGTTAATTTTTGTTCCTGACCATGTAAAAAAGTAATCTTTATTGCCATAAGATATAAAAAATCTATCATCCAGATTATTATGTCGGAAGAATAGTCGTGCCTGCAATATCTGTTTATTAGCTCCTGTGAGTTTATCAAGATATGGGTAAGTAGTATTTGACCCATATATTTCATACATCTTCTTAATTATGATGGAATCAACATTTGTTCCGTCATCGCTGACAAACATAGTGATGCCACCGGACAGAATGGCTGAAACATATATGGTTAACGCTGTCTCGTCAGTACTTTCAACGACCCATCGTTTTCCTGACAATATGATCACCTCTCCAACTTTTGGCAAACACTGAATCATTCCTATGTGTTTGGAATTTTTGTTGTCAAAAACTGAATATTCTTTAGGAGTTGTGAATGCCGTGTAAAAATCGGGTGACTTTAATAATTTTTCGCCTAAATTCCCGATCACTATCTGTCCAGTATTAAGTTGAGAAAGTACTTCTCTTTTACCTAAGCATTTGAGTAAAGAGAGAAATATTTCTGGGGTAATATTCTTGAAAGCCCCCTTCTGACAAAGCATAACATATCCTTCTTTGGCATAGAAACCTCCGAATTGTGCGATGATTGACAAGATCTGTTGGATAAATGTTGATAAATGATATTTGTTAACGGAAGGCTGTTCATACCTATGTTCTCGCATCAATTCAATTACAGCAATATTTTGGATAAGGTTATGCCGTAGCTCATATAATAAGCTTTCAACCTTATTATCTATTGAATATATACGTAAAATTGAAGGTTCATTGCGTCTTCCTGAACGTCCAAGACGCTGTCGGAGTCCGGCAACTGACATTGCTTTTCCTATCTGAGCTATTGATTTTACTTTTCCGATATCAATCCCCAGCTCCAAAGTGGAGGTACAAATGGCCGTAATGGGGAGATCTCCCTTGAGTAAATCTCTTTCTATAGTTTCTCTACTAATCTTTGATATGTTGCCATGATGCACTCTGAACTCGTCAGGGACATGATTCATTTTACATATATCAGAGAGACATATACCATATTCTTCTGCATCAATACGACTGTTGGTGAAAACCAAATTATTATTTCCTCTAAGATTTGAATAGATGTCTTGTGAAATGATACTCTTAACATTTGTTTCTTCCAATGATATGAATTCCTTGACGAGCACCTTGATTTCATGATTACTTTCTCCCTGCGGGGGAACAGCACATGGTATTGATCCATCATTACGAAGAAAATGTTTGACCTCGTCATAATCTGAAAAAGTTGCACTCATAGCTATGCGAGGTATATGCCGGTGCGTAATGTATTCTACGCGAGATAAAAGTGATTGCAATTGCTTCCCACGTTCATTGCCAATAAATGAATGCAACTCATCAATCACTACATATTGTAGTGAGGCAAATATCGACTTAACAAATCGAGAACGATTTATTAAGAAAGATTCAAGTGATTCGGGCGTAATTATCAGTATTCCATTTGGGTTCCTCAATGATCGATTCTTTTTAGAAACGTCAATATCTCCATGCCATGGTATAACATCAATTCCCAATTCAGAAGTCATATCTAACAATCTTCTATACTGATCATTGATTAACGCTTTCAATGGACTAATATATAGCACTTGATAACCAGATACTTTATTTCTCCGCAGAATTGAAGTAAGAACTGGTAAAAATACAGCCTCTGTTTTCCCTCCTGCTGTACATGCACTTACTATTACATCATTCATCCCTTCAAGCACAATCGGTATGGTGTTCTCCTGAATATCTTTCAGAGAATTCCACCCTTGTTTCCAAATCCAGCGCTTTACGCCATTGTCCAAGAGTTCAAATGATGTAGATTGTTGTGCCATAAATTTATTAACTATAATTTGAATGATGCAAATACATCACTATTTATTAAATCTTGCTCAGGCTTTTGTGTAGAAATAAATTCTTCCAATTCTGATGGCTCAATATCTTTTTTAAGCTCTATTTTATCAATCATATCAGACCATTTCAAATTGGGATATTGTTCTAATAAGGACAATAAATCAAGGAATCCTTTAATTGTATTTCGTGGAGTGCGAAAATAACTGTCGCCAATTTTATTAGCACAATGATTCATATACGCTAATAAAGCCTCGTCTGGAACGAGGTGCTTGTTTTTATCGCCATATGCGAACACATTGCGTAAGTTGATTAGTAATAGATACAATTCCTCCTTTGATAGATTAGCAAGACGACAAACGGTTGAATTATAATCAACTAATCCGAGATTATTTGAAAAACTATTCTCTGCGAGTCTTGATTTTAAAGCTTCGTAACTATATAGTCCTCTTTTGCCATCCGTTAAAAATTCAGGTGTTCCAGATAATATGAATCCTATATTTGATACCGTTCCTTGTAGGGTATTGTTTAAGATACTCAAAATCTCTTCATAATTTGCTTTCCTTGATACACTATTAGTAATTTTATATAAATTCACCATTTCGTCTAGCACCACTAGCAAACCCTTATATCCAGCTTTCTGAATAAATATGGAATATAGTCTAAGTGTGTTATAGAAAGATGTACCGTTAATAATATCTCGCACTCCGAGCTCCCTTAATGCATCCGTTTTAGTGGTATATTCCGCTTTTAACCAACGCAAAACTCTATTTTTAAGAATATCATCACCAGCTTCATAAGCTATCCAGTACTTGTTAATAATTTGATTGAAAGCATATCCTCCTGGAATTTCATTCAAATCTTTCAATATGTCGTAAATGACGCGTGACACGTCCTTATTTACGCGGGATGCCTCTTGGATGGCAATTGATATAAACTTCTCTATAATAGTTTGCAAGGCATTCCCTTCCTGATTGGTTCGTGTGGACAAAGAAGAAACTAGTTCAGTCAATAGTGATCTAGAATGTTCTCCGGTTCCATGAAGCCTTTTTATTGGGGAAAGGTCAGCATTCATTGTAACCAAACCTTTGGCTAGTCCTATACTTCTAACTAATGAAAGGAAGAAGGTTTTTCCTGAGCCATAGTCCCCGATTACGAATCTAAAAGATGCTCCTCCTTCTGATATGTTTATAATATCATTCACAAATGACTTAAGTTCATCTGCGCGACCTACTTGAATATGCTGCAACCCAATTCTCGGTACTACACCGCTACGTAGCGATCGGATAATAGCATCTCGTTCTTTTACTTTAATCATATTAAACACTTCTTGAAATCTACATTCACATATATATACTCTCCGTCGTCTTCAATCACAGAATCTTCTATAACAGAGAACGAATAATCATTAATTTGTTCCATCATTGCTCCTGTAATTATGTTTCTATTTTTACATAATTCTTCGATATCTCTACGTTCCCATACTTCTTTCGTTAGAAGGACTTTTAGTATGTTCATGTATTCTTGAGATAAGATTAATGAGGCAGAAGGGTTTTCAATTTCATCATCCTCACTTGTAAATATTTCTGTTAGAAGCCCTTGAGCCTCTTCGGTTTGCAGCTGATGAATCTGTAGTTTGTCAAGGTCCATTGATAAACCTTGAGAATTAATCCCAAGATCTGATTTATCAATGGGATATTCCATTGCATCTGTTTTTTTCTCGATTATGGTTAGGCTATTTTCTTCATCAAAAAGGCTTTTTATTATCTTGATGGTATCACGGCAGCGTGTATAGTTGAACGGCAGTCCCGTGGCAGTCTTAAACTCATGAGCGTTAAGTTCCTCCGCGAACGCAGTGATATCTGCGTTGGTCTTTATCTCCCCTCTACGGCTTTCCCAAAGCCTCATTTCGCGCAAGAAGTGTATGTGATTAGCCTTAGCCTTGCGTGTTGCAACGGATGCTTTTATGGCGTTCTGCGATACAGGGGAGCCTTTGGGTCTGCCTAATGAAGTGACCACGTTACCATTTTTGCTCACGAATGAGCCGTCTTGTGCGAGTTTATGTTTGCGTCTTTTAAGTGCTAACTTCGTGCGCTCTTGGATAAGTTGTTTTTCCGTCTTAAAGAGCACATACATCATCTTATGTTGTATTATTACATCCTTATCGGTGAAATCCATGTCTAATTCTACATCACAGATTATAAAACGTATTTGGTATGGTCTGACATACCTTTCAATAAAATCGTATAGTTCACCTATGCCTGATTTGGTAATATGAATTACATTACTTACAATTAGGACATCTTTTGGTAAAAGACTGCAACAAAGGTCTACTAAATTTCGTTCAACATATTGCTCCGTATTGTTTTCACCACATTCTTCAGCATATATCTCGTCAATATGTAATTGTTTTAGTTTAAGAAATGAATCTATATTTTTCAATTGTTGAGAACCACTATGAAGACCTAAGGTGGTGTTTAAATAAGCATATGTACTCATCTTGTATAATAATTTTGGTACTTACTATAAGCTATTGACGAATTTTGATGTTAATGATAGAGATTAAGAATTCTTGAACAATTCTGTCGAAGTCAACTGTTTTGATGTGTTTATTGATTTAATTAAAAGGTCTCGCATATCAATCGAAAGTAAATTTGATATCTCATTCAAAGTATACAAATCCGGTTGGGAGGTATTGGTACACCATTTGGAAACAGTGACGGGATCTTTGCCTAATTGCTCGGCGAGCCATTTTTCGGTGTGTCCTGTCTCCGCTAATACAGCTTTTATCCTATTTAGTTTTTGACGTTCTGTTTTTATCATCATTGAATAATAAATTAAACTTGAACACAAAGTTACTCCAATTTTAAGACATACACAAGGATAGTCAACATGTTATTAAGCATATATCGCCTATTTTTTATGGTTTTGCCTTTCAGGACCTGACAAAGTAATTCATTTTTACTCCAGATC
>CAZGGB010000137.1:0-7042 GCA_964525115.1 uncultured Sangeribacter sp.
GGAGATGCATGAGACCGAATCTGAAGAAGACGAGGAGGAGATGCATGAGACCGAAACAGAAATGGCTCAAGAGTCTGAAATCGTAGAGGCTCAGAACTCTGAAATCGAAGAAAATGAGACCGCAGAGCCTGCAGAAAAAGTCGAAGAAGAAGAGGAGGAGCAAGAGCCTGAGACAGAAGAGGCACAGGAGTCTGAAATGGAAGAGGCGCAGGAGTCTGAAATGGAAGAGGCGCAGGAGTCTGAAAGCGTAGAAGATGAAGAACTTGAGCCAAAAGCTGATGTCACTATGATAGTCATGGCTGAAGATCCGATAGCTTCAAACGACTATGAAGATACTACTGAAGAATCAATAGCACATGCCATTGTCATGACAGAAGATATAAATTTCTCAGGAAGAGAAGAAGGTACACATGAAGAACTTTTGGATGCTGACGAGGAAATTGAGGAATTACCTGATGAAGAAACACCGGTAGATGAAGAAGAGGCAGTAGCTGATCCACAGACGGCTTTCAGCGTCGTAGATGAAACAGAAGAAGACGACGACATAATTCTTTCGTTTGAAGATGAGGAGTGGCCTGAAGAAAGCCCTTCAATTTCAAGCATTGATGAAGAGGCTACGATAGAAATATCTAAAAAGGAGGAGACTGAAATAAAGATAGAAAAAGAAGCCACACCTGAGCCTTCGATTAAAGTGACAAAAGAGCTTCTGACAAAAATAAAACCTGCCTTTAAGAGACAGACAAAACTTAAATCAGCGTTTTCTCTTAACGACAGATTCCTCTATGCCCGCGAACTTTTTGACGGAAACATGAAGATGTTTGACTCTACACTCGATTTCATCGAAGGGATAGAAGAATACTCAATCATAGAGGATTATTTCTATAATGAATTGGAGTGGGATCCAGAGAACAGTGCTGTCGTATCGTTTATGGAGATACTCAGGCCTCAATTTAGGGAGTAGCTAGTAACGATAAACTATTAACTATAAACGATAAACGATAAACTATAAACGATAAACTATAAACTATTAACTATAAACGATAAACTATTGACGATTGGCGATTGGCGATGGCGATCGACGATAAAGGATTAACTATAAAGGATTAACTATAAAGGATTACTGATTTATGCTTTATATAGTGCCGACACCGGTGGGGAATCTGGAGGATATGACATTTCGGGCAGTCAAGACGCTCAAAGAAGTGGACCTGATACTTGCTGAGGACACACGCACAAGCAGTGTGCTTCTGAAGCATTTCGACATACACACCCCAATGCAAAGTCATCATAAATATAATGAGCATTCCACAGTGAAACATCTCACTGAGAGGCTCGAAGCAGGAGAAAACATTGCCCTTATCTCAGATGCAGGCACACCGGGCATATCGGATCCCGGATTTATGCTCGTGAGAGAATGCCGAAATGCCGGGATTGATATCACAGTCTTGCCCGGAGCTACCGCCTTCGTCCCGGCGCTCGTAGGGAGTGGATTGCCTTGCGACAGATTTGTCTTTGAGGGCTTTCTGCCACTTAAGAAAGGGCGTGCCACCAGACTTTCTCAATTGGCCGAGGAGAAAAGAAGCGTAATCATATATGAAAGTCCCGTAAGATTACCTCGAACCCTAAGGCAACTTTCTGAGACATTTGGCGAAGACAGAGAAGCATGCGTGGCGCGGGAGATATCCAAGAAATTTGAGACGTTTCATAGTGGAACTTTGAAGGAACTTTCAGAATACTTTTCCGTGAACACTCCGAGGGGGGAGATTGTTATTGTCGTCAAAGGGGCTAATGATTAATGCATAATTGGCTTCGCCCAAGCTAAAGCAAGTCATAATGCTTAATGCATAATGCATAATGATTTGTTAGCTTACTAATATATATTAACAAATTGGAGGAATAGTGAAATTAATAACTAAAAAATATATGAAAATGAAGAAATTATTTGCATTGGGCGCTATTGGGGCAGTTTTGCTGTCGGCATGTAGCGGAGAGAAAGGGAAAAGCACTTCTGACTCACTTGAGATCATGACAGTGCAGTATGATCAGGCATCCTCTTTCAACGATTCGCTGCTTCTTCTGATGGGCGACATCTATGATGGCCTTGACTCTATAAATATGCAGGAGGGACTCCTCTACAGCATGGACAAAGGTGGAGAGAATTTTGACAGACGAGCAGAAGTGCGTCAAAATCTCCAAAGCATTAAGGAAAGACTGCAAAAGAACCGTGAGCTTCTGGCTCAGATGCAGGCGAAACTTGACAAGACCGGAGGCGAAAATTCAGTGCTTAAGAAGACTATAGCAGATCTTCAGGCAAGAGTAGACCGTCAGGAACAAAAAATCGGAGAACTCAATATTCAACTTGAAGCAGCTAATGCAGAAATCGTGCAGCTCAACGAACAAGTGACCAAGGGTCAGGAAGATCTCGAAGCAGAGACAGCAGCCCGCGAACAAGCACAAGCTGAAGCCACTGCAGCAGAGAATCTTGCAAACCGCGTCTATTATGCAATTGGCACTAACAAAGAGCTCAAGCAAAACGGACTTCTTGAGAAGAAATTCCTCGGTGCAACCAAAGTGCTACAGGGAGATTTCAACGAGAATTATTTCACTATAGGCGACAAGCGTACGCTTAGTGTCATCAACACCGGAGGCAAGAAAGTGAAAATCTGGAGCAATGTTCCTAAAGACAGCTATGAGATTCTTGACAATTCAAATGGAACTCAGAGTGTGAAGATACTTAATCCACAAGCGTTCTGGGAGCGGACACCTTATTTGATCATTCAGATTGACTGATTATCAACGATTAACGATTAACGATGAATGCTTTTGGGTCGCGCTCGGAGATCGCTCCAGACTTATCCCGTGTTGGAGGGGAGGGAATATCGATGAACGATCAATTGAAAAGATAGATATATAATATGAGAAGACATAAGGCATTATTGATATGTGCTGCCATGGCCGGACAGGCCGTGGCAGCTATTTCTGTAGATAAGATAGATCCTCCGTATTGGTGGACAGGGATGCACGACACTACGCTGCAACTGCAGATACATGGCAATGACATACGCGATGCGGAATTCTCTTTGGAGTATCCCGGAGTGAAGATCGACTCTGTGGCAAGGCTCGACGGGAGTCCGAATTGGCAATTTGTATACCTAAACATTACACCGGAAGCCAAACCCGGCACAATGAAGCTGAAATGGAAATCCGGGAAGAAAAGCATCACGCGCAATTTCGAACTGAAAACCCGCAAGCAGATGAAAGGGGCTCAGGGGTTTTCGGCGTCTGATGTGCTCTATATGATTATGCCCGATCGATTTGCCTCGGGAGGGAAAGCTCATCCAGAGGCTGCGACATTGAAAAATATCGTAGCCGAAAATAGGGAAAACCCTAATGCTCGTCACGGAGGCGACCTCAAGGGAATTGCAGATCATATAGATTACATAGACTCTCTTGGAGTGACAGCCGTTTGGCTCAACCCTGTGCTTGAAAATGACATGCCGGGTGGAAGCTATCATGGTTACGCCACAACGGATTATTATCGAGTGGACCCACGTTTCGGATCAAATGAGGAGTATGCGACTCTAATAGAGCAACTGCATGACCGAAACATCAAGATGGTGATGGACATGATATTCAACCATTCCGGAAGTCATCATCCATGGGCACTTGACCCTCCGGCAAGCAATTGGTTTAACCATCAAGGAGATTTTCAGCAGACAAACTATAGACTATCGACCATTACAGATCCGTATGCATCGGAATATGACAAGGACTTGACAGTCAACGGATGGTTTGTAGAATCGATGCCCGACCTGAACCAGAAGAATCCTCATCTGATGAAATATCTAATTCAAAATTCAATATTTTGGATTGAGGATGCACAAATCGATGGAATCAGAATGGACACCTATCCTTATGCCGACCGGGAGAAGATGGGAGAATGGATTGATGCGGTAATGGCAGAGTATCCAGGCTTCAATATAGTGGGAGAATGCTGGTATGGGAGTCCGGCAGGAGAGCAATTCTGGCAGACAGGCTCGGCCATCGCCGCTTCAAAAGGGATTGACACAAGGCTACCGGTGGTGATGGACTTTCCGCTGAGCATACTTTGTGCAGACTTGAAACCTTTTAAAGTTGACTCTCAGTCATGGAATGGGATCAATGAGCTTTACGATCATTTTGCGCTCGACTATGTCTATGCCAACCCTATGAATGTGTTGAGATTTCTCGACAATCATGACACCGACCGCTTTATTCTCGAAATGCCGGAAAATCTTGATGCATGGAAGCAGGCAATAGCAATGCTTCTGACTGTGCCCGGCATCCCACAACTCTATTATGGCACAGAACTCCTTATGAATGGTAGCAAGGAGGGGTCGGATGGATTTGTAAGACGCGATATGCCCGGAGGTTTTGCTGAGGATGAAGAGAATCAGTTTGCGGCTGCAGGAAGGAATGAACTTCAGAATGAAGCTTATGACTTTATCGCAACCATCAACAACTGGAGAAAAACTTCAGATGCTATAGGGAAAGGAGACATGAAGCATTTCATGCCCACCAACGGAGTTTATCTTTACAGGAGAAAATTTGGAGCAGAGGAAGTGATAGTCATTCTCAACGGGAAAGATGAAGATCTTGACCTTGATATGAGCAGATATGCGGAGATAATCAAGGAGGGTGATAAGTATAGGGATATCTTTAGCGGCGAGACGGTGATACTTAGAGATGGAGATAAAGCACTGAAACTTCCGTCAAGAGGGACCAGAATTTTACAACGATCAACGATTAACATTCAACGATGAACTATTAACGATGAACTATTAACGATGAATTTTGCTTCGCGGCTCAGTCTAGGCAAATGGAATAAATTAACTCAACTTTTGCATGCTAAAAAAACGCTCACGCAAAGGCGCAAAGGGGCAGAGTTTCAATGCTTTGGAGAGCATCACGACTCGGTTTTGCAAGCTCGCAATGAAAACGGGCTGCTACGCGTCGCCCGGAGAACGCAGAGAATTAGCGCATTTCATGCGCTAAGGAATTGCGAATCAAATTTCAAGGACAAGCGAAAGTGGAATAAATTAATTTGATATGAGAAAAGGAATAAAATTTATATTGATGATATGCATGCTTCTCTCGATGATGGCAGGGTGTAAGCCTACGGAGAAGGGGTATCAGCAAGCTTATGAAGCCGCAAAGAACAAGCGGGAACAAGTGGACCCAGATGAAGTGCTTCTGACCGGCGGCCATAAACTCCTTGATCAAGAATCTTCTAACTGGAGAGTTATCGGAGGAGACTCCCTTCAGCTGCAACATAAATTTATAAAGCCATTGGATGGAGAGAAATGGCCTCAGTCAGGACCTTATCGGTTGGCAGTGGCTATGCTAAAGATGACCACCAATGCCAATTCGATGCTGACAGATATTAAAGGGAAGGGGAGCCTGAAGCCAGTGGTAGCAACTGACGGGAAGGACACTTACTATATCATTGCCGGAAGTGCGACTTATGTAGACTCGCTGGGGAATGTGCTGACTACTTTCAAGAAGGAGAATCCGGGATTCCAATATATTGGATTGACACCGGCAAAACCGGTGATCATTGTAGGGAGATGAACGATAACGATTAACTATTAACTATGAACTATTAACTATGAACTATAAACGATAAACGATCAGGGGGCGGAGATTTATCATGAATCGCCTCTCCGAGGATACCGGGTTTTGGATCGGATAATCTCGGGCTGAAGGCTGGGGTTTCAGTATAAATATAAGGTCTGCGACCTGATTTGCTTAAGAATAAGGCTCGCATATTAAAAAAATGGGCGGAAATATCATTTTTCCGCTCATTTTTTATTATCTTTGCAAATTAAATCTTGAGAAACAGAAAAAATATAAGAATATAAGAAAGAATGGGAAAAGTCGTAATTATCGGCGCCGGGGGCGTCGGCACAGTAGTGGCACATAAGTGTGCGCAGCATCCCGAAGTGTTTAATGAAATTGTGATCGCTTCGCGTACTAAATCGAAATGCGACGCTCTTGCCGCTAAAATCGGCGCGCCCAACATCACCACAGACAGCGTAGATGCTGATGAAGTGGACAAGATCGTTGAGCTCTTCAATCGTCACAAACCCGATATCTGCATCAATGTCGCACTCCCCTACCAAGACCTCACTATCATGGAGGCATGCCTGAAATGCGGAGTGAACTATCTCGACACAGCAAACTATGAGCCCAAAGATGAGGCACACTTTGAATATAGCTGGCAATGGGCTTACCGCAAAAGATTTGAAGATGCCGGGCTGACAGCAATCCTCGGTTGCGGATTTGACCCGGGAGTGAGTGCAGTCTTCACAGCATACGCTGCAAAGCATCATTTCAAGGAAATGCGCTACCTTGACATAGTAGACTGCAACGCCGGTAACCATGGCAAAGCCTTCGCAACCAACTTTAATCCTGAAATCAATATCCGTGAGATCACACAGAAAGGAAAATATTGGGAAGATGGCAAATGGGTAGAGACCGAAAATCTTGAGATCCACCAACCGCTCACCTATCCGAACATCGGAGAGCGCGAAAGCTACCTACTCTATCATGAGGAACTCGAAAGCCTCGTGCAAAACTTCCCGACCATCAAGCGTGCCCGCTTCTGGATGACCTTCGGACAAGAATATCTGACCCATCTGCGTGTGATTCAGGACATAGGGATGGCAAGAATTGACCCGGTGATGTATAACGGACAAGAAATCATCCCAATTCAATTCCTTAAAGCAGTGCTTCCTGACCCCGGATCGCTTGGAGAAAACTATACAGGAGAGACCTCAATCGGATGCCGCATCAGAGGCATCGACAAGCAAGGAAAGGAATCAACCTATTATATCTACAATAATTGCTCACATGAGGAAGCTTACAAAGAAACCGGAGCCCAGGCTGTAAGCTATACCACCGGAGTACCAGCCATGGTAGGAGCAATGATGTTTCTGACCGGAAAGTGGGTAATGCCCGGAGTACACAATGTAGAGGAATTCGATCCGGATCCATTCCTGGA